>CALMJB010000035.1 GCA_937864205.1 uncultured Actinomycetes bacterium
TTTAGATCTGGTCGCCATGAAGGAATCGTCACCGAAACCTTTTTGTTGCCAACTACTTTACAACCTATTTTGGTTAATGCGTTTTTAAATTGATTTGGTCGATAATTAAAACCAATCAGTGCTGACACATCTTCAATTTCTAGTTTTAAGGTTTTTTGCTTTTGCACATTCGGCACTAAATTTGTACCAACATATTTTCCAGATCCATAAGTCTTCAAGAGTTCAACCGCGCGGGCAGATGCAATTGCTGGTAATTGCGGATCGACTCCGCGTTCAAATCTTCGGCCAGCCTCACTTTGCAAGTTAAAACTTCTTAAATTTTGCGAGATAGCAGATGGAATAAAGTGAGCTGCTTCAATAGCAATGGTGTGAGTTTTAGGGTTAACTTCAGAATCAATTCCGCCCATGACTCCCGCGAGGGCTAATGGTTTCTCAGAATCAGCAATCAAAAGATTCTGCGCAGTTAAAGATCGTTTTTGTCCATCCAGAGTGGTCAATGATTTAAAACTTTTCGCGCGGGTCACTCTGATTCCGCCAAATAGTTTTTCAACATCAAAAGCGTGTAGTGGTTGACCAAACTCGAGCATCACATAGTTAGTGACATCTACCGCTAATGAGATTGGCCGCATTCCCGCCTTTTGGATACGCCGTTGCATAAATAGCGGGCTTGGTTGATTACATTTCACATCTGAAACTGTGCGCAAATAAATAGAATCGGCTCCGGTCTTATCTTCAATTTTCACCGAAACCGCTTTTTTGCGATTGCCAACTGGATACTTTTGCAACTTGGTATTTAGAACTGGATCCTTAAAACCTAGATTTAATGCACCGGCTAATTCCCGCGCTAAACCACGAATCGACATCGCATACCCACGATCTGGATTTACGGCGATATCAAAAATCACATCATCGATTTGCAGAAGTTTTAAAGCATCAGCGCCGGGTTTAATTTTAGAATCAACCGGTAACACAATAATTCCGGAATGTTCTTCACTGATTCCTAATTCCTTGGCTGAACAAATCATGCCGTTACTAGTTCGATCATAAGTCTGACGAGCTGAAATCTTGAAATCATTTGGTAGTACTGCTCCGGGTATCGCCACCACTACAAAATCATTCACCTTAAAATTAGTAGCGCCGCAAATAACAAATCTGCTTTTGGCTTCACCACAATCGAGTTCGACATATCGAATTGGTTTCTTGTGACCTGAAAGTTCTTGGATACTTAAAACTTTTCCAACTTTTAGTGGTCCTTTTAAATCTTTACCTTGAATTTCGATAGCTTCGACTTCAAATCCAACTTTTATGAAAGCTTGGGCAATTTGTTCGGCAGTGATCGATTTAGGAATTGCGACAAAATCATTTAACCAACTTAATGGCGCTTTCATTTACGACCAACTCCGAAAAATCTAGTAAATCGCACATCACCTTCGACGATGTCATGTAAATCGTCGATGCCATGCTTAACCATTAATGTGCGTTCTAATCCCATTCCGAAAGCGAAACCGGTGTACTTCTTCGAATCAATGCCACACACATCTAAAACTTTTGTGTTCACCATTCCGCAGCCGCCCCATTCAATCCAACGACCATTTAAGAAAAAATCAACTTCAGCACTTGGTTCGGTGAATGGGAAGTAAGAAGGACGCAATCTGGTCTTGACCTCTCCTCCAAAAATAGATTTAGCAAAGTAATCAAGCGTTCCTTTCAAATCTGCCATGGTGATTCCTTCATCAATCACCAATCCCTCCACTTGATTGAAAACTGGCGTGTGGGTTGCATCTAATTCATCGGCTCGATAGGTGCGACCCGGGCAAATCACATAAATTGGTGGCTTACTAGTTAGCATTGTGCGGGCTTGTACGGGCGAAGTATGAGTACGTAAAACTAATTTTGATTCGCGGGGATTTACAAAAAAAGTGTCTTGCATAGTTCTTGCCGGGTGATCGGCTGGAATATTTAATGCATCGAAATTGAGCCATTCTGCTTCTAGCTCTGGTCCCTCAGCCACTTGGTAACCGATATTGGTAAATAAATCGCAGATCTCATTGGTCAAAATTGTTAACGGATGCAACCCGCCTTTTAAGCCCTGCTGCATCGGCACAGTGACATCAACCCATTCGGTGGCTAACACTTGATTATCGCGTTTGATTTCTAGTTCTGATTGTTTGTTCAGGAATGCATCATTTACTTTGGCACGAGCAGTTCCGATCATTTTTCCAAACTGTGCGCGTTGCTCGCCCGGAAGTTTTCCCAGAGCTTGATTAGCTCTTGCAAGTGGTGACTTGTCGCCGACCACTGAAATTTTTACTTCCCTTAATTGGTCAAGATTTTGTGCCTTTGATATTGCCGAAATTGCTGTTTCGAGATCCTTGTTAATTTGATTTTCATTTAACAGGTCGGAGTCACTCATGATGAATAAATTTTACTAATTAGAGGTATCGCTGGTTGGGATTTAGTGGGATGAGTTCGCGACTAAATACATGACTATTGCTGCCGCCGCTGCCAAATTGAAACTTTCGGCGCCGCCGCGCATCGGAATTGATACAAGTTGCACCGATTTAGGCAGTTCAGGTAATCCCCGCGCCTCATTACCAAAACACCATACTGATGATTTTTGTTGATCTAGTTCAGTCACAGCATTTGAAATCGGGTTCTTCGATTCCGCAGCCAAACCAAATATGTTCAAGTTAAAGGTTGCTGATTTTTCAAAGAGTTCTTCTAAATTTACATGTCCGAAGACTGGAATGTGCCAGAGTGAACCGGCGGTGGCGCGAACTGTTTTGGGATTATAAATATCAACACTTTCATTTGAGAAAACAACTGCATCAAAACCACAGGCATCTGCGGAACGAATCACCGCGCCAGCATTTCCTGGATCTTGAATCTGCCAGAAATATGCAATTTTCTTCAAACTA
>CALMJB010000036.1 GCA_937864205.1 uncultured Actinomycetes bacterium
GTGGTTAATTCCAAAGCCTTTTTATTGGGCATTACAAATGATGCCACTTCTCCGCTGGCAAAACTTTGCCACGCTCATCTAGATGTTTGCGCCGGCACCGAAATTGCTGTGGCTGCAACAAAAAGTTATTCCGCCCAATTACTAACTGCATATCTGTTGGTGAAAACTTGGACAAATACTTTGAAAGTTGATCAAGCCGCGTTCAATCAGCAACTGCAATCAAATTTGCAAACAGATTTAATTGATGCGGTTTTAGCTCTGAAGGCTGCAGATGAGGTCATGGTCTTAGGTCGTGGTTTTTCATATGCAAATTCGTTAGAAACTGGATTAAAAGTACAAGAGACCTGTCAACGAAATGTTCGCGGTTATTCGCTGGCTGATTACATGCATGGGCCAATTTCTGCATTAGATAAGACCGGCACTGTTGTTATCTCGATTTCAAATGGATACAAGATTGAATCTATTTCTGCCGAGCTATCAAAACTGCGCCAGATCTCACCACAAATAATTTGGCTAGGAACTACTAAGTTAGCCGATAAATCTGATTTACAGATCAGCGGCGCTAATACTTCTGATGAAGCCTTAAATGTGATTCTTGATTCAATTTTGTTGCAACGATTAGCGTTAGAACTTTCTAGATCTCTTGGTTTAGATGCCGATCAACCCCGTGGTTTAAACAAGGTAACCATCACTAAATGAGTTCTGATCTGCTAATTGCAGTCGATGGCGGCGGTTCTGGAATCCGAATTGCTTCAAATCAAAGTAATCAAATTGAGAATGTCGCAGGCTTTTCACATGGCGAAAAAGATTTAGCTGAGTATTTATCTACTGCAATCGTTAATTACACGAAACGTTTTCCCGGACCAGTAAAGAAAGTGGTTTTAGCAACCGCTACTTTGCCAGCAAATGATCAACAGTATCGAGCAATTGCAGTAAAGATTCGGGAACGTACTCGGGTATCTGAAATTTGGATCTGCAGTGATTCAGTAAGTGCCGCAGCGGCAGCCATTGAAAATGATGGCGTAGCAATCGCTGCCGGTACTGGTATCACCGCAATGGCATTGGGAAAAAATCGCACCGTTGCATTCGCACTAAGTGGTGATGGTTATTTAATTGGCGATGAAGGCAGTGCATACTGGATTGGTCGAATGGCTCTAAATCAAGGTTTGCGCAGTCGCGATGGCCGAGGAGGCGATGCACAATTATTAACAGCGGCTTGTAAATTTTTTAATTCCGATGCATATCATCTAGCGCACGTGGTTCATGAGGCCAATCGCCCGGTTCACGAAATCGCAAAGTTTGCCGAAGTGGTTTCAGAATTAGCCGGTGGTGCAAACGCCGCGGCAATCAAGATTCTAGAAACTGCGGCAGATGAAATTGTATTAATTGCTAGCTCTGCCAAATCGATGTGTCATGGCGATGCTAATTTTGAAGTTGCATTATTAGGTGGGGTCTTAAAACCGGGAAGCTTGATGAATAAATTAGTAACTGAACGCTTACACAAATTAAATGTAAAAATACTAAGTGAATCACCATCATCAATTACCGGTGCAATGAAGTTAGCTAATATGGCAACACCCGGACCTTTTCAAGAGTTTGTGAAAGTAATTTGAACCAGAGTAAATACATAGATCTGCAAGTAAATGGTCATGGTGGCGTGGACCTGCAAAGTGCCAGTACAGTTGCAGAGATTAGAAAAGTAGCAAAGTCACTGTATAAAAATAATGTGGTGGCATTTCTCGCCACAATAATCACTGGTCCGGTTGCAAACATGCAACGACAAATTAAATTAATTAACGAAGCAATTGCAGAGCAAGCAAATACCGTTGAAGAAGCCAAAATCTTAGGTATTCACTTAGAAGGGCCGTTTATCTCAATAGAAAAACGGGGGGTACATCCGCAAGGTTCAATTATTTCAGCAAATCTTGAAATCGCTAAGACTTTTGTGCAACTTGGCAACATTAAATTGGTGACTATTGCACCTGAATCTGCCGGAGCAATTGAAGTAATTAAACATTTAGTAAATAACAAGGTAGTTGTTTCAATCGGCCACACCAACTGCAGTTACGAACAAGCGGTGGCGGCATTTGCCGCCGGGGCTACCAGCGTCACTCATTTATTCAACGGCATGCCCAAAGAGTTCGATTCTGGAATCATTAAAGCAATTAAAGAAAACAAATCAGTTTTTGTGCAGATTATCATCGACAAAGTTCACTGCACCTTAGATCAAATTAAATTTGCGGTTGAAAACTTTGGCAATAGATTGATTGTCACAAATGACCCTATTGCAGCCGCTGGCTTAGGTGATGGCGAATTCCC
>CALMJB010000037.1 GCA_937864205.1 uncultured Actinomycetes bacterium
TCATGCAACTCACACTACTAAACCGTATTGAATCTGTCAGTATTACCCTCTAAGTGAGGTGATGGTTCAATTACGGGTTGATAATGCCAAAATTGAGCGAGAGAGATTTGAAGGATAAGACTTTGAAACCCTCACCGCCCACTTTTAAAATCTCCAGAGTTATATAAACTCAGCAAGATGAAGTCCATCTTGGATGCAATCGGAAACACTCCACTGGTAAATCTAGAAGGTATTTGGATAAAGATGGAGTATCTAAATCCATCTGGTTCAATCAAAGCGAGAATAGCTAAGTACATGATTGAGCGCGCCGAAAAAGAAGGCTTACTAAAACCCGGCGACACAATTGTTGAGGCTTCCTCTGGAAATACCGGAAATGCAATGTCAATGGTTGCTGCTGTTAAAGGTTACAAAATGTTGGTGCTCATGCCGACCGGTTTAAGTCAAGAACGAGTTGCTATTTCTAGAGCGTTTGGCGCGGAAGTTAGAACAGTCGGAGATTTCCATGTCAATGATGCATTAGATGAATGTCGAAAGCTAGGAAAGCAATCTGGGTATTTTGCACCACAACAATTTGATAATGAATGGAATGTGCAAGAGAACAGAGAATGGCTAGGACAAGAAATTCTTAAAGAAATTCCTAATAAACCGCAATTAGTTGTTGGTGGTGTTGGAACAGGTGGAACGATTATCGGAGTCGGTCAAGCATTTAAAGCGGTAAATCCAGATTGCAAGATCTATGCGTTAGAACCATCTGAATCCTGCACAATCGCATGTGGCGAAGTTCAAAAACATTTGATTGAAGGAATTTCAGATGGATTTGTGCCGGGAATAATCGAAAGGCATAAATCTGAAATTGATGGATTTGTACATGTTCACTCACCAGATTCAGTTGCAGAAATGCAAAGAATTGCTCGTAAGTATGGAATCTTTATTGGCCCATCATCTGGAGCACACTTACTTGCTGCAAAGCGTCTAAAAGATGAATTGAATCTTGATACAGTTGTGACGTTCTTTTGCGATGAAGGTGAAAAATATATGAAAGATTATTGGCTTAAGTTTTAATAGGGGCAGATTTTGCAAAACTTAACTAAAGGGATAACTCGAGAGTTTGTTTCGACTGCTTTATTGAGCATGTCAATTCTTGGCTCGGCTGTGATGGCATCCAAACTCTCTGAAGATACAGGTATCCGGTTGATAATAAATATGGTTGCAACGGTATTCATGATTTTTTACTTGATTTCTGTGAACTCAAGACATTTCGACATAGATTTCAATCCAGCCGTGACACTTTTTAAAATGTTCATTTCTGAAATATCGAAAATTAATGCCTTAATTAGAATATTTTTTCAATTCGCTGGAGCATTAGCAGGTGCTTTGATTGTAAATTTCATGTTTAATT
>CALMJB010000038.1 GCA_937864205.1 uncultured Actinomycetes bacterium
TGTTTGGGCAGCGGCTGGACATCCGCACGCAGTATTTCCCACTACCTTTGCCGAATTGAAAAAAAGTACCGGTGCAAAATCGATGAAAATAACTCTTTAACTTTGAAGCTGCATAAAATTTTTTCTACTGCTGTTTATATTTCTTTTGCATGGAATATTTATTTAGTCGGTGGTGTAATACTTGGAGCTTCCTATGCTCTTGACCGGGCAGCAGGTGGTCAATTTGATGTATTTCCACTTTATTTAAGAATTATCTATATCTTTATTTTTGCAGTAATTGTCCTTCAGGTTTTAATTTTTACTAGAAGCCTGTATGGAAAAGAAATAAAGTCAGTATGGATTCTAAAAGCTTTTGTAATCATTGGCGCCTTGTCGATATTCGCTAATGCATCCTCTAGAAGCGTTAATGAACGTTGGAATATTATCCCGGCTTTTATCATTGCGATTGCTTTTTATCGATTATTGAAATTAGAAAGAAAAAGAAGTGAAATATCTAAGAAGGAATTTTCATCTTGAAAATTATCGGGCGAGGAGATTTTCCTAATACTAAAAGTGATTTGCTGTCCGATATTATCGCTGGAATAACTGTTGCTATCGTGGCACTTCCACTGGCAATCGGATTTGGAATCACTTCGGGCATGAGTGCTACTTCCGGAATAACTACCGCAATTATCGCTGGGTTTATCGCAGCACTTTTCGGGGGTTCGCGCTTTCAGGTTAGTGGGCCAACCGGGGCAATGACAGTTGTATTAATTCCAATTATTAGCAAACATGGGATTTCTGTAATTCCAATTTTGGGTGTAATGACTTCAGCGATTTTACTTTTGATGGCAGCACTTCGAGTCGGAAATTTCATCAAACGAGTGCCTACTCCAGTTGTCGAAGGATTTACAGTTGGAATTGCATTGCTCATTATTTTGCAGCAACTTCCTTATGCGCTTGGGGTAACAAAGGGAGAAGGCGATCGCACGTTGGTAATAGCTTTTCATACCCTTCAAAGTGCAATTAACTCTGGCCTTGATTTTCAAACTATTTCAGTAGTCGCAATCACGCTGCTAATCAAGTTCAACATTGTGAAATTTCTCGAAAAATTTCATATTAAGCCTTATGTGCCAGCTAGTTTCTTAGCGCTCAGTCTTACATCTTTAATTGTTGTTGTTTTCAATTTTAAGGTTGCTCGTATTGGCAATATTCCAAGAAACTTTCTAGTATTGAATATCCCGACTTTCAACGGAATTAAATTTTTAGATTTGCTTGCGCCGGCAATCTCAATTGCATTTCTTGCAGCAATCGAGGCACTCCTCGCAGCCCGTGTCGCAGATGATTTAGCGAATGTCCCAAAAGATAAGGAATTTAAACCGAATCAAGAATTAATGGGCCAAGGATTTGCGACTATCGCTTCATCCTTTTTCGCTGGAATGCCATCAACCGGTGCAATTGCCCGCACCGGCGTAAATGTTCGCTCTCATGCCACTTCTCGATTAGCGGCAATGACTCATGCATTAGTTTTATTGTTAATTACAATTTTCTTAGCGCCAGTTTTTTCTCAGATTCCGACTGCGGCAATTGCAGGAGTTCTAATCGGCACTAGTTTTCGAATCTTTAACAAAGCGACAATGCTTAAGATTTTCAATTCCCGAAAAGCAAATATGGCAGTTTTTTTTACAACAGCAATATTCACTTTGGGGGTCGACCTTATCTGGGGAATTGTTGCCGGAATCACTAGCTCGGTTGTACTTAAAAAGCTGAATAAGTAATTTCTCTACTTGGAAGTAAAATTAAGTTATGAAATTAAAGCTAAATCGTTTTGGCAGCGGCACCCCA
>CALMJB010000039.1 GCA_937864205.1 uncultured Actinomycetes bacterium
AAAAGCAACAGAGAAAAGCAACAGAGAAAAGCAATAAATAGAAGTAACTTAAAACTAATAAATTGATTGGGAATCAAAAAACAAATATGGCAGATAGAGATAATGAAAGCTCAAGTGTGGACACTTTAGAAGCTTCAAATGGCGGCGTCGGTGCCGATTCATCCGAATCTAGTTCGGGAAATAATTCAGATAATTCCGATTCTCGCGGTGGAAACAGACGAGACAACGATCGCGGTTCCAGATATGACCGGCGAGATCGTGGTCGCGGTCGCGGCAGAGATCGTGGTCGGCGCGAAGATCGCGAAATAGTTATAGCAGAAGATGATGTATTGCTACCAGTTGGTGGCTTATTAGATATTTTAGAAAACTTTGCATTCATTAGAACGAGTGGCTACCTGCCCAGCCCTAATGATGTTTATGTATCACTGCAACAAGTTCGCAAACATGGTTTGCGCAAAGGTGATGTTGTCACAGGCGTTGTGCGTGAACCACGTGAAGGTGAGCGCCGCGAGAAATTTAATGCGTTGGTTCGCGTTGACACCATTAATGGTGTTGAACCAGAAAAATCTAAGGATCGAGTTGATTTCACTAAATTGACCCCGCTTTATCCGCAAGAACGTTTAAGACTTGAAACTGAACCAAATGTATTAACTACCCGCATCATTGATTTGATTGCTCCGATTGGAAAAGGGCAACGCGGATTAATTGTTTCACCTCCTAAAGCAGGTAAAACAATGGTGTTGCAGTCCATTGCAAATGCAATTACAACTAACAATCCAGAGTGTCATTTGATGGTGGTCTTAGTTGATGAACGCCCAGAAGAAGTTACCGATATGCAACGCTCTGTTAAAGGTGAAGTAATTGCATCTACCTTTGATCGGCCAGCCGATGATCACACCTCTGTGGCAGAACTTGCAATCGAACGTGCGAAGCGTTTAGTTGAATTAGGTCATGATGTAGTTGTTCTACTTGATTCAATCACTCGATTGGGACGCGCTTACAACATTGCTGCCCCGGCGAGCGGTCGAATCCTGTCCGGTGGTGTGGATTCATCTGCACTTTATCCGCCTAAGAAATTCTTTGGTGCGGCTAGAAATATTGAAAATGGTGGCTCATTAACAATTTTGGCAACCGCGTTAGTTGAAACTGGTTCAAAGATGGATGAAGTTATCTTTGAAGAGTTCAAAGGTACCGGCAACATGGAATTGAAATTAGATCGCAAATTTGCCGATCGTAGAATTTTCCCAGCGGTTGATATTGATGCATCGGGAACTCGTAAAGAAGAGATCTTGATGGGAGCTGAGGAATTAAACATTGTCTGGCGTTTGCGTAAAGTGCTACATGCACTTGAACCACAACAAGCTCTGGAACTTTTGCTTGAGAAGATGAAGGGAACCAAATCAAATGTTGAGTTCCTACTGCAAATTCAGAAAACTACTGTGCCAAGCGATTCCGCACCAAGTAAGGAGCGGGATGCAAATGGCAAGGATTCAACTGCGCGAGATAGCGAAGATGATTAAGGATTTGCCCGAACTTAAAGTACAAAGTTAAACTCAGTTCAGGTTTTAAGCACAAAATTGTTTAAACAGAACAAACCGGTTTATTGAAGGAGCAACAAGTGAAACCAGAGATTCATCCAAGTTACATCGAGACAAAGGTGACCTGTGGTTGTGGCGAAACTTTCACAACCCGCAGCACAAAAGAAAGTGGCTCGATTTATGTTGAAGTTTGTTCAGTTTGCCATCCGTTCTACACCGGCAAACAACGAATTCTCGATACTGGTGGACGCGTAGCAAAATTCGAAGAGCGATTGAAGAAAAAACAAGCCGCTAAGTAGCTTTTCTAAAGACCAAGTTCGCAGATTCTTCGCTGAAAAGTGAAGCATCTACAACTTGGTCTTTTTTCATTTCTATTTGTTTTTAGGTTTAAATTTGTGATCAGTTAGGAGTCAAAGTGAGCGAAGGTGAAAATCGCTTTGCCAAAGCGCAAGAGTTATTGCTCGAATACCAAGAAATTGAAGCGAAATTGGCAGACCCAAGTATTCATAGTGATCAAAACACGGCTCGCAGTTTAGGAAAACGTTACGCCGCACTTGGTCCAATCATCGCTGGGCTTCGCGCTTTTGAAAGCGCTAAAGCAGATTTAGCTGCTGGCAAAGAGTTAGCACAAAGTGATTCTGAATTCGCTGGTGAAGTTGAGAAATTACAAAAAGATTTTGATTTGGCGAGTGCGAATTTAGAGGAGCTGTTGTTACCTCGAGATCCAAATGATGATCGCGATGTGATTTTAGAAATCAAAGCCGGTGCCGGTGGGGAAGAGTCGGCATTGTTTGCTGGCGATTTATTCCGAATGTATTTGCGGTACGCCGAAAAACAAGGTTGGAAGACCGAAATAATTGATGCGACTCAAAGTGATTTAGGTGGATATAAAGATGTATCGATTGCGGTAAAAGCAAAAGGTAACGCCGCACCTGGAACTAGTCCTTATGCAAAACTTAAATTTGAAGGTGGCGTACATCGCGTGCAACGAATTCCGCAAACCGAATCACAAGGGCGCGTACATACTTCAGCTGCTGGCGTATTGGTTTTGCCAGAAGCGGAAGAAATTGAAGTAGAAATAAATATGAATGAATTACGCATTGATGTTTATCGCTCATCAGGTCCAGGTGGTCAAAGTGTGAACACAACAGATTCTGCGGTGCGAATTACACATCTACCTACCGGCATTGTGGTTTCTTGCCAGAACGAAAAGAGTCAACTTTCAAATAAGGAATCAGCGCTGCGAATTCTGCGGGCTAGGTTGCTCGCTGCCAAACAAGAAGCAGCGGAAGCACAAGCTGCTGCAGAACGAAAAAGCCAAGTACGCACCGTTGATCGGAGCGAGCGAATACGTACATATAACTTTCCAGAGAATCGATTGAGTGATCACCGAATTAATTTCAAAGCCAGCAATTTAGATGTTGTGCTTGATGGTGAATTAGAGCCGGTAATTTCCGCGTTGATTCAAGCAGATCGAGC
>CALMJB010000040.1 GCA_937864205.1 uncultured Actinomycetes bacterium
AGCTGTGTTTTGCGGTGAGAAATAAGAATTGGGATCTTGAACCCTAATTGTGCAATAACCAGCTTCGTAAGTATCTCGAAGAATATTGCGACCTCGACGGGTTGAAATGCGAATCGTTTGATCTGTTAAATCAGCAATAAAGCTGGCTTGGTCAGCCAAAACATTTGTTCCCAAAATACCGTTTTTAGAATCGCCTAATGTAAAAGGAATTCCAAAAGTAGCGCCAGTTGAAAAATCTAAACTGACATTAAGGGTTGCTGGTAATGCCATTAGTAATCGCGAACCCGTCCATTTGAACCAATAGTGCTGAATGAGCCGGATGCTGATTGATCCAATAGACTTGAACGAATGGCGTCTGTTAAATCGCCCTGACTAATAACGCTTCCATCAACAGTTACATTCACAATAGTAGTTCCAGCCGCATTCATGCCTATAGCGACATTTGGGCTATATGAAGAACGCTCACCAGCTCTAAAAGATTGATAAGCCTCATTCGAAGCAAAACCTAAAGCCTGAGCTGATGCCGTTAATGCACCGGCAGCCGAACTGACCAATTCAGGCATTTTTAATTTATTTAAAGCATCTTGAAGTAGTGCTATTTGACGCAATAAATCATTAATATAATTTGGAAATTCTTTGAATGGATTTAAAGCCGGTGGCAAGTTTGCAATTGCCGAAGCCAATCCGGTTGTTAATAATTGTGATTTAGCAAGTTCATTAGATAAACGATCCGCTTCTTGAGCATTGTCCGTTAATAACGCAAATTGTAATTGAAGTCTAAGTTTTTCATTTTCGGTTAACTTACCTTGCAGAGCTGCCAATATTTGAATTTGGTCTATATCTAAAAGATTTGCACCTTTTTTAAGTTGGGTTTGTTTTTTGATTTCAGCAGTCTGCGCTTTGGTTGCTTTTAATTGGGCTGATGCCGCTTTCTTTTGAGAATCAATGAGTTTGCCAGTATCGTAAACATTGCCAAATCCAGCAGCCATCGATTTATTAAAAAACGGCGCTTTTATTTTGGCTATATCTTCTGGTGATTGAAAGAATCCTGAACCTAAAATTGCTTTGGTCGATTTGGCGAATCGAGCAATGGCATTGCCGGAATCTAAGACAAATTTGCCAATCTTTTCTTTCAATTGGTCATAAGCAATTCCTATTCGGTCAATTTGACCCGTATATCCTTCAGCAGCTAAAGCCGCTTGACCATAAAAATTATTCGATAATGCGGTGATGGCTTGATCAAAACTACCGGCTTTTAATTCGCTCGATGATAAACCAACACCCAATTTTTGCAAAGCCGTGGTGTTGCCTAAATAAGCCTTGCTTAAAGCTGTGGTGACGGACTCTAAATCTTTCCCAGTTCCTTTTGATACATCGATGGCAACCGCAAGAATTTTTTGAGCTTGTGCGGTATCTTTTGTGGCAATAACCAATCGATTAAACGCTGGAACGAGTTCATCGTCAAGGACAGCAGTCTGGCGAGATAAGGTTTTGATAAAATCTTCGGATTGCGGAATCTGCATAGACAACCCAAGATTGGTAAGAGTCTGACGAAGGGAATTAGCAGCTCTTTCCGATTCGTAAAATGCCATGACAGAATTTTTGCCGAAATTAAGTATTGATCCGCCAATAAATAAATTTTTAGCGTTTCTGGCTAATTTCGTTATTGAATCATCCGCTTTTTTGATAGCGGAAGCGCCAGTCCATTGCGCACCAATTTTTACGGATAAATCTTGTTTACTCATGCGGCTTTAATCTTTCTCGAATCAAAACTATTTTTTGCTGAAATAAGAGCATTAATTATTTTTGGAGTTACCTGACCATTGGTTTCCGCCCAAGCTCTGAATATAGCCCGACCACTCATTTTGATTGTATCCCTCGATGGATTATCCGATGGACGAGTTGGGCGAGTAATCGGCGGCATTGCTTGAATAAATTGACGACCTGCATAAGGATTTCTTGATTTAGATTTAGGACTGCCCCATGGATTACGACGACCAGCGGTTTCATAAATTGCACCTGTGGCACTTGCGTTGTAAATTTGTGCCAAATAAGTGAAACCTTTTCTATTAGGTTTTGGTGGAACAGTTGTGTAATTTATTCCGCGTTTTGCTTCTGAATAATTAAATTTGGGAAACGGACGGAATGTCCTAACTTCTAATTTCAATGGTTTGCCCCAACCTGACAATGGTGCTGCGGTTGGAATGTAATTTCGAGATTTATCAACGACAGGTTTTAAATATGACCTTAATTCTTTATTCAATGCTTTAGATAAATCGGGCGCATATTTACGCAGCGATTTTCTAAGTTGTAACGCGCCTTTTACCTCTACTGTTGGCATTGATGTGTTGCGCCCTATCCTTAAGATATTTCAATGTTGCTTCCAACATCGATCTGTCCATGTTAATAAATTCGCTGTGCGGAATTCCTGTTTCGACTGCTAAATTAGCAATCAAATAAGTTAAAGAATCCCGCGTTATCCATTTGGGGAATCAGCACCAAAAACTTCGACTTTTGAAATAGATTCTAGAAACTGTTCCCCAAATGGCTTAACTGTTTTACCAGATCTTCTTATACATTCCCAAGCAAGCCAATAAATATCTGATTGGCGTTCTTCGTCTCGAAAACGCTTATGAAAACCCGATTTGAAATTTTGTTCAAACGCATACTCGATCGCTGGTGTTATTTCGAATTCTGAAATATCACCCGAAGCCTCGGTGATCTTAAGTTTTAGCATTTAACTCCTTAGAATGTTCCTGTTGTTGCTACTGATACTGCGCCATTAACAGTCCAAGTTACATCTTGTTTGCCCAAATCGCCAACAGCACCATTTATGTCTTGGGTGTTATTGATTAAGCAGGTCATTGTGTAAAGTGGATTTGTTGCGCTTACAGCTGTGCCTTTGACTTGCAAAAGAGTAACAGTAACGCTTGTTCCCCATGCAGCTTGCAAGGTAGCTAAAACATTAGCGCTAGCTGTGTCATTTAGGAATGAAAGTGTCAGTGATGATGCTTCCAAGC
>CALMJB010000041.1 GCA_937864205.1 uncultured Actinomycetes bacterium
TCGCGCTGGTGGCCAGCTTGATAACCGGCTGCAGTTCGGGGGCGAAGGCTGTGACTGACTTATCTGTTCAAGAATTTGCAAGCGAAATAAGTAAGCCTGGCGTACAGATATTGGATGTCCGCACCCCAGCCGAATTCGCCGAAGGACACTTGGCAAATGCCATAAATATCGATTTTGAAGCCAATAATTTTGCCCAGCAGATAAAAAAGTTAGATAAAAACAGCACCTACGCGGTTTATTGCCGAAGTGGCAGACGTTCAGCACTTGCCGCCGACCAAATGTCTAAAGCGGGCTTTACAAATCTTTATAACATGAGCGGTGGCATACTCGATTGGTCAGCCGCTGGTTTTGCCTTAATAAAATAGATTCTTGAAATTTTAAAGGAGACTCTTTTAAATGTGCAGTCCGGTTAGATGTAAGAAATGTGGCAAAGTTACCTGGGAAGGTTGTGGTGAGCACATTGAAGAAGCACTTGCGCCATTTTCAACCGACGAACGTTGCCAGTGCAAATAATTTAATTATCTGAATTTGCTGGGCATTTGCGGATTATGCATTAATACCGCTTTCCAAATTTCTCCTGGTTCATCACCTCGAGTTATTGCTTCATTAACAGTGACTCCGCCTAAAGCAGATAAAACTACATCTTGAGAATAAGTATCGCTATCGGGAAAATAATCTCGAAGTTTTGCTCGCAATTCGGTGATGCGCACAATTTGATTTTCGCGCTAGGAATTATTTATTCTGCTAACAGTTTCGCCAAACGTTCGGCTTGTTGAGCAGATTGTTCTGCCGAAAGTGGCGCAGCAATTTGGGCAACTAACCAACGCAAAATCACACCACAGGTTGCGGTATCAGCTTGAAATATTTCCTTTATATAAGAACCCACTAACTGCCAAGTTGGATGCTCGCTTAATGTCATTAATTTCGCGATATCTGCTGCATCGGTTTGCACCATTTTGCGAATCGGCGCACTCTGACATATCTCGCGCGATACTTGATACAAAGCGTCAGACTTTGAATCGGCACAGCGCGCGATTTCGGCTAGCCGAATTACCTCGTTTTCAACCAGCGCTTCAAACATCTCTGCTTTATCAGCGAACTGATTATAAATAGTGGCGCGAGAAACCTGCGCTAATTCTGAAATTTTGATGATATTTGATTCATAACTTCCAACATTGGCAATTTCCTGTTTTGCACCACGGAAAATTGCTTGTCGAGATTGGTTGCTCGCCGCAGTTTGGCGGGCGTATAACGGCGCGGCCAAATTACGCCGCGTTGTCTACCACCTGTAGTGCGATAACTGGGGATTCGGAAGCGACCACAACGGTTGTGACATCTGTTAGAAGTTTAGAAAGCGGAAGATCTAACGCAGAACAAATTGCATTTAACAACTCTGATGAAGCCTCTTTATGGCCTCGTTCTACTTCAGATAGATAACCAAGTGATACTCGGGCAGCCTTTGCTACTTCACGCAATGTGCGCTTTTGTTCAATGCGGGCAGCACGAAGTGCTTGTCCGATTTGGGTGCGGAGAAGAATCATGAGGAAAGAATACGAGAAAAGGTGGCAATCGCGCTTTCTATAGCAGCGTTTCGCACCGATTCTCGATCTCCAGATAGCGAAAGCGGGATAGTTAAAGTCGATTTTCCATCAGTGATTGCCAACCAGACCGTACCCGGTTTTTGTCCGTAAGCAGATTTTGGTCCAGCAACTCCGGTGGTTGCAATTGCATAATCTGAACCAAATTTCTTGCGCACACTGTTTGCCATTTCTAGTGCGACTTGTTCTGAAACTGCGGTGTATTCGGCAATTAATTTTTTAGAAATTCCCAATTGTTTTATTTTCGCTTCATCGCTGTAAACAATTACTCCACCTAAAAAGACTTTGGAAGCGCCAGCAATTTCAGTTATTGCAGCTGCCAATCCACCTGCAGTAATTGATTCTGCGACCGCGACGGTCTTTTTTAGTTTTGCCAATCTCTTGATAATTTTTTTTGTGCTCATGGTTTTTTTGGATTCAAGCGAACTTGTTGGAAGTAATCAATGCCGGTCTTAATTGTTAAATAGATAGCAACCGCCATAAACAGATCTCGAGGAATGTGCAAAAATGTTGGCAGCGGCAAAATGTAAAAGCCAACCCCAAAACTTTGGAATGCGGTCTTCCTTTTTGCGCCCTTTGAAGCCGGTATAACTTCAACTTTCAATCTAGTGAATCTCAAAATTGTTACCGAGACTTCCCGCACTAACAAAATAGCAGTGACCCACCAAGATAAAAATCCCAAAATAGAAGAACCAATGGTGGCAACGGCGAGCATGGCTTTATCTGCAATCGGATCTAATAAAACGCCAAAGTTGCTTACCTGATTTCTAGATCTGGCAATTTTTCCATCAATTATGTCGGTCAGGCCGGTGATAAAAAATAAAGTCCAAGCAATCACTCGCCAAAAATCATTATCGGCACCTTTGAACAATGCCCAAGCACATACTGGCAAAATTAAAATTCTGGCAACTGTTAAGACATTTGGCAGATTTAAAATTTTATTTGATTTAGTCATAATGGAATTGCAATCAAATCCGCGCCATTACTTTCGCTGACCACCGCATCAACATACTCACCTATTTTGAATTTTCTACCACTTCTTATGAAAGTTGAACCATCAACTTCTGGACCTTGATGTTCGGCTCTGCCCTCTTGCTCAATTTCATCTTCAATCAACACCGATACTTTTTGACCGATTCTACTTTCAGCTCGATTAGAAATTAGTTCATCTGCCAAACTGGATAATTCACTAACTCTTTCCTTGATTAATTCCGGATCAACTTTGCCATCTAGTTCCATAGCCTCAGTCTTATCTTCATCAGAATAACCAAATACACCAATCGCATCTAGACCGGCTTCCGATAAAAATTCAACTAATTCCATGAACTCTTTATCAGTCTCACCCGGGAAACCAACTATAAAGTTCGATCGAATACCAGCTTCTGGATTTAACACCCGAATTTGCTTGATTAAATGCAGGAATTTTTCACCATCGCCAAATCTGCGCATCTTTCGAAGAATCTCACCGCTTGCATGTTGGAAAGAGAGATCAAAATAAGGCACAACTTTTTCAACGCTGGTCATAGCCTGCAACAATGTGGGTCTGACCTCGGCAGGTTGTAAATATGACAGACGAATTCGTTTCACGGCATCAATCGCTGCCAAATTTGGTAATAATTTTTCCATTAAACGCAGATCTTGTAGATCCTTGCCATAAGAAGTGGTGTTCTCGCTGACTAAGAAAAGTTCGCTCACACCGTTTTCCGATAACCAAAGCGCTTCCGAAATAATCTCATCTGGAGTTCGAGAAATAAATGATCCGCGAAAGTATGGAATCGCACAAAATGAACATCGGCGATCGCAACCAGATGCCACCTTTAACGGAGCCACGGGGGCTTTATCTAAACGTTTTCTTAACACTCGGCCAATTGGAGTTTTTTCGCTGGCTCGATCAACCGGTGCAATGGGTAAAAGCGCCCTTCGATCCTTCGGTTTATGAACCGACAATTTCTCACCAGAGATAATTGCATTTAGCCGTGCGGAAATGTCTTGATAATCATCAAAACTTAAAATTGCATCTGCTTCCGGCAGTGCTTTCGATAATTCATCGCCATATCGCTCGGCCATACATCCAACCGCCACGACCGCTTGGGTAGTGCCATTTTTCTTTAAAGAATTTGCCTCTAGTAATGCATCAATTGAATCTTTTTTAGCACTTTCGATAAATCCGCAGGTATTGACTACCGCAATTTGCGCCTTGGCTGGATCATCAATTAATTGCCATCCATCTGCTGCTAACCGCGCTGCTAATTCTTCAGAATCAACTTCGTTGCGGGAACAACCCATCGTCACTAATGCAACGGTGCAATTTTTTTGATTATTAGTTGACACAATTCGCCAATAATAGTGGCGTTATTTAAATTGAAATTCGATTAAGCGCCGGCTTTAAGATCAAGGTGAACGACTTCACCTAATTTACCGGCTACTCCTTTATCTTGACCATTTAATACATAAGAAACCGCTGCCCCATTACCGATTGTGATTTTTAATTCAGTTGTATTCGTGAATTTCTTGGTTTCACCCTGATACAAAATTCCATCAAAGACTACATTCTCATCTTTATCCACGATGCCAATCCAACTTTTGCCATAAACGCCCACGAAAGTTATATCAATACCATTTGCTAAATTTGCAACTGAAGGTGGCAATGACTTAACCACCGTGCTCTTGTCTGATGCGGTAACCGAAATTCCCTTATTTTGAAATGCGAAAAATCCCACCATTGCCACCAGTGCAATAGATCCGGATGCAATTGCCAAAGTTTTAAAACTCAATCCGCTTCGTTCCACAACTCTTTGAGTTACGTTGTTTTCAGCTAAGCGATCAAAAATCGGGCGTTTTTCTAAATTGGTATGAGCCTCAAAATCAGAAACTAAATCATCACCATTTACTTTTAGCACTCGAGCAATGTTTCTAATATGTCCGCGCGCGTAGGCGATTCCACCGCAGGAAGTGCAATCATAATTTTCTAAATCTTTTAATATGGTGGCACGCACTAAAGATTTTTGTGCCAACTCTTCAATAGATAATCCAGAGTTTATTCGGGCTTCTCTAAGAACCGATTCTTTCGCCATCTGCGGGGCATCCAATTTCAAAGCGCTCATGATTTCTACTGGGGGAAGTTAGGGGTTAAGGGTAGAACCGAAAACCTACTTTTGGAAAATTTTATTGAAGTAAATTTAACCGACAGGTTTCAGCGACCAGATCGGATCAATTTCCGCGTAATGATTCGAGCACATCGGGCATCTGCTCGGCGGTGATTAAGACCGCCCGAGCCTTAGAACCCTCAGTCGGGCCAACGATTCCCCGACTTTCCATCAGATCCATCAGGCGGCCGGCTTTAGCAAAACCAATTCGTAATTTTCTTTGCAGCATTGAAGTAGAACCAAATTGAGTTGATACCACTAATTGCACCGCTTGCAACAATAAATCTAAATCATCGCCAATATCAGTTTCTATGTTTTTACTTTGTGGTGCTTGTGTTAAATCAATTCGATATACCGGTTGCAACTGTGATTTCACGTGATTAACAATTGCTTCGATTTCTCGTTCTGAAACATATGCGCCTTGAATTCGAACTGGTTTGCTGGCACCCATTGGTAGAAATAATCCATCACCTTGACCAACTAATTTTTCTGCGCCTGGCATATCTAAAATAACTCTGGAATCAGCCAGCGATGAGGTTGCAAATGAAAGTCTGGATGGCACATTTGCTTTTATTAAGCCGGTGACAATGTCAACGCTTGGACGTTGCGTTGCGATCACCAAATGAATTCCAGCGGCGCGAGCTAATTGTGTTATGCGCACAATTGATTCCTCTACCTCGCGCGGTGCCACCATCATCAAATCTGCAAGCTCATCAATAATTACCAATAGATACGGATAAGGCTCAAGTACGCGATCGCTATCGGCAGGTAATTGCAATTTGCCACTTTGTACCGCCTTATTGAAATCATCGATGTGCCTAAAACCAAATTTAGATAAGTCGTCATAACGCATATCCATTTCGCGCACTACCCATGCCAAGACATCTGAAGCCTTCTTTGGATTTGTGATGATTGGCGCCATTAAGTGAGGAATACCGTCATAACCATTTAATTCCACCCGTTTTGGATCGATTAAAACCATGCGCACTTCATCTGGAGTGGCGCGCATAAGTATTGAAACGATCAACGAATTAATCATTGAAGATTTACCTGCCCCAGTTGCACCTGCGACTAATAAGTGCGGCATTCGAGCCAAATTGGCACACAAAAAATTTCCTTCGACATCTTTACCTAATGCAATGACCATCGGATGTGCATCAGATGTGGCCACGCCAGATCGCAACACATCACCGAGTGCCACAATTTCGCGATCGCTATTTGGAATTTCAATTCCCACTGCAGATTTACCTGGAATCGGAGAAAGAATTCGCACATCTCCTGATGCAACTGCATATGCAATGTTTTTTGAAAGCGCAGAGATTGCCTCAACTTTCACACCGCTTCCTAATTCCACTTCATAACGGGTTACCGTTGGCCCACGCATAAATCCAGTAACTTCTGCATCGACTTCAAATTGATTAAACAACTGGGTCAACGCGGCAATCACCGCATCATTTGCCTTGGTTTTCCCTTTACCGGCCGCAATTGAGCGCAACGATTCCGGATTAGGCAATTCATATTTGGTATCACTAGATAGCAATAACTGCTGTGGCCGACTCTTTGGCAAAGATGAATTAGATGTCGATTTCGCAATCGGAATCGAATTATTTTGTGGCTCGGAAATCATCAGCTCTTCCGGCTCATCATCTGGTTCAACCGAAAACTCTTCCGCCGGAGTCGAAAACTCTTGAACTAATGGGCTCTCAAAAGGTGGCGTATCACTTACTTCAAACTCTTGTGGCGCCTTGGCAGATCTCATTTGCCGTAAATCCTTCAATTTTGCTGCCCTTGATTTTCCAAACCGTAATATGGCAAACAAATTTCGCATCATCTGCGCAACCGATGTTTTGGTAACTATTAGAACGCCAAATATAAATAAAATCACCAATATTGGAATTGCCAATAACTCAGTAACTAATGCCACCAGCGGCTTTGAAACTCCATAACCAATCCATCCGCCGCCAGTTCTAATAGCGGTGGCACCAGTTCCGGTTGAACCGTTAAATATATGAACTAGCGCCGTGGCCGAAATTAAAAGTAGCAACGCACCTATTGTGATTCGACCGGTGTCCTTGCTTCGATCTGGCACGCGAAAGATTCGATAAGAAAAATATAAAAAGATAGCCGGAACAATCACTGCCAATTTTCCAACGGCGCCAAACAAAAAAGAATGCATGCCGTGACCAAACAAGTTATCTCGAGCCAGCCATGTTCCACCGGCACTAAGCAACGCCAGAATTAATAATAGAAAAGCAAAACCATCTCGGCGGTGAGTTTCTTCTAAATCTTTTGCACCTTTGAAAACAAATCTAATTACATATCCAATAGCGCCAGAAATACCGCGCCAGATAAATGCGAAAAATGCTGCGATGGTTGAAATTACGCCAGCAGATTTTGATTTGGTTTTGCGTCTTGCCACAGTGCAAGCCTAAAGAATTGAAAAAAATTCTAAGAGTTGGCTCGCCGTTAAACTTCTAAAACCACCGGCACAATCATCGGTTTTCGGCGATGTTCTTCCCCGACCCAACTTCCAATTGTTCTTCGTACTACTTGTGAAAGTTGGTGAGTGCCATTGATGCCACCTTTAACCGCGCGTGTAAGTGCGGTTTCGATATCACCTTTTACTTCATTGAAAAGATTTGGATCTTCGGTAAAACCACGAGCATGAATATCTGGACCGGCTACAATTTTTCCACTTTGCGCATCAATCACAACTATTACAGATATGAAACCTTCTTCTCCTAAAATCAATCGATCTTTCAGAGAGTTTTCAGTTATTTCGCCAACGGTTTGACCATCGACATAAATGTAACCGCATGGAACTACGCCACTTATATCGGCATGACCCTCGGCTAAATCAACCGCCATGCCATTTTCTACAATCACAGTTTGTCGCTCTTTTAATCCAGATTCGATTGCTAAATCTGCATTTGCTCTCATGTGTCGCCACTCGCCATGAATTGGCATAACATTTTTTGGTTTAACGATCTCATAACAATGTAGTAATTCTCCGGCCGAGGCGTGTCCAGAAACATGCACTAGCGCATTTGATTTATGCACCACTTTTGCACCAAACCTAGTTAATTCATTTATAACTCGGTATACCGATTTCTCATTTCCAGGAATCAATGAAGAAGCCATAATCACAGTGTCACCTTTACCGATTCGGATTTGGTGATCACCGTTAGCGATTCGGGAAAGCGCCGAAAGTGGTTCACCTTGTGAACCGGTGCAAATCAAAACAACTTTGTCACCATAATCATCAATGTCATCTTTTTCAATAATTAGATCATCGGGAACGCGCAGAAAACCTAATTCCTCAGCCATTTGCATATTTCGCACCATACTGCGGCCAACGTAAGCAACTTTGCGATTGTTCTTTTCTGCCACATCAATCACTTGTTGCACACGATGAACATGAGATGCAAATGAAGCTACTACTACTCGTTTCGAAGTTTGTTTAATTACTTGATCAAGCACTGGTGCGATTTCTTTTTCGGCGATTGTAAAACCAGGAATGTCTGCGTTGGTGGAATCGACCATAAATAAATCAACGCCAGCTTTGCCCAGCGCTGCAAAACCTTCTAAGTCAGTGGTTCTGCCATCTAATGGAACTTTATCCATTTTAAAATCGCCGGTATGTAACACCGTGCCGGCACCAGTTTTAATTGCCACAGCTAGCGCATCTGGAATCGAATGATTTACCGCAAAAAATTCCAGATCAAATGGGCCAACCTTTAATTTTTGTTTCTCTTTGACCAACAAAGTAGGTGATGTGATTCGCCGTTCTTTTAATTTCTCAGTCACAAATGCCAAAGTTAATCTTGAGCCTATTAACTTGATATCACTGCGCTCTCGCAACAAATATGGCAAGGCACCGATGTGGTCTTCATGGCCGTGAGTTAAAAAGATTCCTTCAATATCTTTCATACGCTCTTTCAAATATGAAAAATCTGGCAGGATCAAATCGATTCCAGGAGTGCTTTCATGTGGAAACAAGACTCCGCAATCGACGATTAATAGCTTTGATTCATACTCAAAGACGGTCATATTTCGACCCACTTCGCCCAAACCACCCAGCGCAATAATGCGCAAAGTTTTAGGTTTTAACTTAGGCGGAAAGGGTAAATCTGGATGGGGATGATTCACTTAAATTAACTTGACCCCACCTTGTTGCAGATCAATTTTCAACTGCTTGATCTGCTCTTCGGTAGCGTCGACCAAAGGTAATCTCGTATGTCCACCGGGTAGTCCCATCAAAGTTAAACCAGCCTTTGAAAGTATCGCTCCTTGTGTGCGGAATGTTCCGATGAAAACCGGTAACAGTTGTTGATGGATCTCTAACGCTCTCTGAGAATCGCCGGCAAACCAAGCGGTCAACATCGCTTTTAATTGTGCGCCAACGGTGTGACCACAAACGGAAATGAATCCGACTGCGCCAACTGATAACAAAATCAAATTCAAAATGTCATCACCAGAGTAAACCGGAATCTGGCTTTTCTTAATTACTAGTGAAGTCGCCGCGGGATCACCCTTGGCATCTTTTAGAGCCGCAACTTTTGGATGTTCGGCTAATCTACAAATTGTGTCGGTTTCAATTTCGACACCAGTGCGCTTTGGAATGTCATACAAAATAATAGAAAGATCGGTTGCATCTGCCATCGCTTTAAAGTGCGCGTACACACCCGCTTGTGGCGGTCGGTTGTAATAAGGAGAAACCACCAACAAACCATCAGCACCAACTTTTGCCGCCCGTTTTGCTTGCTCAACTGAGTGTGAAGTTTCGTTATTACCAGCCCCGGCAATTATTTTTACTTTGTCGCCAACAACTTTACGCACAACTTTGATTAATTCATCTTTTTCATCATCTGATGTAGTTGGCGCTTCACCGGTTGTGCCATTTAAAACAATGCCATCATGCCCGGTTGCAACTAAGTGCGCGGCAATTTTTTCTACTGCCGGCCAATCAATTTCACCGCTTTTCTTAAATGGCGTCACCATTGCGGTGAGCATGCGACCAAATGGTGCGTGAATTGAATCAGAAATCGAACTTGGCGCAGACATGGGTAAAGGTTACCCCTTATTTATGGCGAGACGCGGCCGGATTTCTCGAATGCGGCGTAGGTAATCGGCATTAATTTCGCAAAATGTTGTTCCATTTTTTCTGCCACCATTTCAATCTCGCGTTGTGGATACGATGGAAAATGTGAACCTTCTCGTGCGGTACGAAGTGATAAGAAGTTCATTAATGATCTGGCATTCATCGTTACATACATCGATGAATAAAGTGAAACCGGCAAACATGCCCGTGCCACTTCTCGGGCTACTCCGGCTGCTAATAATTTTTGATAATTTTGATACGCAAGTATGCAACTCTCTTTAATAGCCGCAACTGTCATTTCATATTGTTCTTTAGTGCCATCTACGAATTGATATGAGCCAGGCTTACCGATCTGAACTAATTTGCGCTCGGTGCTTGGCACATAAAAAATTGGCCGTAATTCCCGATAACGACCGCTTTCTTCGTTATAGGAAGCGATTCGATGGCGCATGAATTCACGGAAAACAAATATTGGTGCGGAAATAAAGAAGGTCATCGAGGTATGTTCAAATGGCGAGCCATGTCGTTCTCTTGCCAAGTAATTAATTAAACCGACATCGCGGCTGGCATCATTTCCAACCGATTCCAAAGATTTTTCGCCGGCGGTAGATACTCGCGCCGCCCAAACTACATCTGCATCGCTGGCACTGGATTTAACTAATTCAACAGAGACATCATCGCGAAAGATTATTTCTTCACTCACAGGCGGGAGATTATCTGCCGATTAAAGACATCCGCGACATTACGGCAGAATATCGGCGTGTTAATCCGCCCAGTAGATCGCGATTCTTTCAGTATTTCTTTCACCGTCGGACTTTATGGCGCAGCATTTGGTGCGGCAGCGGTGGCTGCCGGATTTTCGGTGTGGCAAGCCTGCCTGTTTTCACTACTGACATTCTCTGGTGCTTCACAATTTGCTGCAGTTGGCGTTATTGGTTCAGGTGGCAGCGCGATTAGCGCAATCGCAACTTCTGCATTGCTTGGTACACGCAACGCACTTTATGGATTACGCATGGCACCAATTTTAAAAAATCGCGGAATAAAAAGAGTGCTCGCAGCGCATGTCACAATCGATGAATCCACTGGTTTAGCAATTCGGCAAAATGAATCTGCCGATATGAAACGAGCTTTCTACTTAACTGGCGGTGGCGTATTCCTATTTTGGAATCTGTTCACACTGCTCGGTGCGCTGGGTGCAAATGCAATTGGAGATCCATCGGCATGGGGTTTAGATGCAGCGGTACCAGCAGCATTCTTAGGTTTAGTTTGGCCAAGGCTCACCGAACGAAAACTTTTTCTGATTTCAATTTTGGCGATGGTATTTGCGCTGGCATTAGTTCCGAATGTGCCAGCTGGAATTCCAGTTATCGCTACCACGGCAATTGCCGTGATTTTTGGGTGGAAATCTGGAGGCATTAAGTGAGTATTTTCTGGATTACCACTATTGGTTCGGGATTAGTCTGTTTTTTCTTGAAATATTTAGGACATTCAATTCCAGAAAGTTGGTTGAATCGACCACGAGTACAACGCATCAATACTTTATTGCCGATAGTTTTGTTAAGCGCATTGGTTGCGGTAC
Source organism: uncultured Actinomycetes bacterium (assembly GCA_937864205.1). Classification (GTDB taxonomy): domain Bacteria; phylum Actinomycetota; class Actinomycetes; order Nanopelagicales; family Nanopelagicaceae; genus CALMJB01. The sequence continues at coordinate 11,425 of CALMJB010000041.1, forward strand.
AAACATTTGCAAGTGATGCCAAATTGCAAATCGATCAACGCGTAAGCGGAATGTTGGTAGCGGTAATTGCGCTGGCGCTACGCGCGCCATTTCCAGTAGTAGTTCTGGGCTCTGCCTTCACATCGGCAATGGTTTATAACTTTTTATAAAGTTATAAAATCTTCAACGACTCTAGTTTTTCCTTTAACGCCGCATCTGATGGTTCGGTCAGATGAGTTCCATCTGGAAACATAATCACTGGAATCGAGCGCATTCCATTATTGATTTCAATAACCTTGTCTGAGGCAGTCTTATCGGCTTCGACATCAACATACTCATACTTCACATTGTTTGAATCTAAAAATTTCTTTGACCGACGGCAATCGCCACACCAAGCGGCGCCATACATTTTAATTTGATTTTCGTTGCTCATTTATTACTCCTTAATTAAAAATAAATTCTACTTGAATAATTTCTTTCAGCTATTTGAACTCTGGCATGAAGTTTTCCAGCCCAATTGTTAAACCGGGATGCTTTGCAACTTCACGAATACCAAGTAATACACCGGGCATATAACCGGCACGGTCAATTGAATCGTGGCGAATTGTTAATGTCTCACCGCTTGATCCAAAAACAACTTCTTGGTGGGCTACATAGCCATCTGATCTAATTGAGTGAATTGCCACATCACCAACTTTTGCACCGCGCGCACCAGGCAAGGCAGTTTTAGTGCCATCTGGCATTGCTGGCTTTTGTTTAGTTTTTCTGACATTTGAAATTAGTTCTGCAGTTCTAGCTGCAGTGCCAGATGGAGCGTCGGCTTTGCTGGCGTGATGAAACTCCATAATTTCAGCAGAATCAAAGTGCGCCGCAGCTTGCTTAGCAAACTGCATCATCAAGATTGCTCCGATTCCAAAATTTGGTGCAATCAATACCCCAACTTTTGGATTTGCACTTAATAATTTCTTAACCTTTTCTAATTTCTCATCATTGAATCCGGTGGTTCCGATAACTGCATTAATTCCATTTGTAATAGCGAATTCAAGATTCTTCATCACCGAATCTGGATTAGTGAAATCTACGATTACTTGTGCGCCAGCATTTTTTATATTTGCAATGTCATCACCTAAATCAATTTGTGAAACCAGCTCAAGATCTTTGGCAGCTGAAATTGCCGCAACACATTCGCGGCCCATTTTCCCCTTTGCCCCAAGCACTGCGACCTTCATCAAATTAACCTCGGATTAGCCTTTCGAATTTGGTTTTGGAACTTAATGGTCCCACTATGGAAAGCGTAGGAGATACCGAGATACTTTGGCGGGCAATTTCTTGAATTTGTTCTGGTGTCACCGCGGCAATCTCTTTAAGAATCTCATCAAAACTTAAAACTTTGCCAGAAACTAGCTCGGCTTTTCCGATTCGGTGCATTCGCGATCCGGAAGACTCTTGGCTTAATACCAATGCGCCACTTACTGATCCTTTTGCACGAACGATTTCCTCACTAGTTAATCCATTTTTTGCCACATCATTTAAGATTTCAGAAATCAGTGCCGCTACCTCATAGGCTTTTTGTGGTTTACATCCAACATAAAAAGTTAAAACTCCAGCGCCAGCAAATTTTTGTGGATAAGAATAAACCGAATATGCCAAGCC
>CALMJB010000042.1 GCA_937864205.1 uncultured Actinomycetes bacterium
AATTCGCCCAAGAGATTGCTGATCAACCGCCTACTGCGGTGCAAAATACAAAAGCTTTACTAAAAAGTGCCAATCATGAAGCACTCAATCAAGTTATGAGAGCTGAAGGAGAACTATTTGCAATGGCAATGCAATCGGAAGAGGCGCAAGAAGCATTTATGAAATTCTTAAGTAAGCGGAGTAAATAAATGTCATTAAAGGGGAAAACAATTTTTGTAACCGGTGGTTCACGGGGCATCGGATTAGCAATAGCGCTGCGTGCTGCACAAGATGGTGCCAATATTGCGATTGCTTCGAAAACTGCTGATCCAAATCCAAAATTGCCAGGCACGATTTATACCGCTGCGACCGAAATTGAAAAGGCGGGCGGCAAAGCGCTGCCGATTCAATGTGACATCAGATTTGAAGAACAAATTCAAGATGCAATTGCAAAGACAGTTGAAAAGTTTGGCGGAATAGATATCGTCATAAACAACGCCAGCGCAATCAATCTAACTAACACCGAATCCACACCAGCCAAAAGATTTGATTTGATGATGTCGGTAAATACCCGCGGAACTTTCCTAACTTCGCAAGCAGCTCTGCCTCATCTTCGCGCCAGTGCGAAAGCGGGCAAAAACCCACACATTTTGGTGCTATCGCCACCGCTTTCAATGAATGCGAAATGGTTCAAACCGCACCTGGCTTACACAATGGCCAAATATGGAATGAGCATGTGTGTTCTGGGCTTGGCAGAGGAACTTAAACGAGATCAAATCGGCGTAAACGCTTTATGGCCACGTACCGCAATTGATACCGCAGCCTTAGCCATGATTCCTGGTGTTGAGCCGGCTTATTGTCGCAAGCCAGAAATTCTCTCTGATTCAGCTTACATAATCTTTAATCGGCCAGCGAAAGATTGCACTGGTAATTTCTTTATAGATGATGAATTACTGGCAAGTGAAGGAATTACCGATTTATCAAAGTACGCAGTGGTTGCTGGAACCACCGAATTTATTCCAGATTTATTTATTGATTAAATTTTAAAATCAGTATGCGAGTGTTCGGTTTCTGAAATACCAGATGAGTATCTAGATTCATACCGGCCAAATCGCCAGATTAAAATCGATACCAACCAAGCAAGTACAAAAGTTAAGACTATGAAGTACCCAATATTGTTTAAATCTACTTCGCTAATAGATTTAAAGGGTTGATGATCTGCGATGCTGGTTTTCTCAGAAAGCACGGAGATGATTTGAATTGTGCCGATTACTAAAGCCACAAAAATTGATAGCGAAGTTGTGGTTAGGTTGTAATAGATTTTTCGCAACGGAGAAGTAAAAGCCCAAGAATAGGCTTTAGTCATAAATATCCCGTCCAGTGAATCCATTAACGACATTCCGGCTGCAAAAATAAGTGGCAGTGCGATAATTGCAAGAGGTGGCAGTGTGCCACCAACAGTGCCAACCGCAGCGGTTGCAGAAAGTGCAAGCAGCGCAACTTCAGTTGCAGTATCAAAACCTAAACCGAATAAGACTCCGACCGGATATAGCTGCCAAGAGTTATCAAAACCTTTTTTGAAGAAGCCACGGAAAATTCGATTCATCAATCCGCGTTCGTTTAAAAGTTGCTGTAAATGTTCATGTGAGAATTTTCCAGATTTTGCTTGCCGCCATACTTTTATGATGCCAATCAAAATCACTAGATTTAAAATTCCCACCAAATAAAGGAAAAATCCTGAAACGCTGGTACCGATAATTCCACCGGTCTCGGCAAAATTCTGTTGAAATTTCGTTGCCTGCTTGGCGGCAAATGCGATTCCGACTGCTAGCGCCAAAACGATTGTGGAATGTCCGAGTGAGAAAAATAATCCAACTCCTAAAGGGCGTTTGCCTTTTGCAAGCATTACTCGAGTGGTGTCGTCAATTGCAGAAATATGGTCAGCATCAAAAGCGTGCCGAAGTCCGAATGAATATGCCAGCGCACCGGCTCCGGCATAAACCAGAGCACCTTTCCCATCTACCAATGAGTGATATTTAGGGTCACTGTTGAAGTAAATAAATAGTCCCCAGCCAGCAATATGCAAAAACGCGACCACACTTAGAATTCCTAACAACGCCGGAATTTCGCTGCGTTCAAATTTTAGGTGAGTACGTAGGTTTCCCCGAGGAGAAGTGGCATTTTGCATCAACTTCGACCTTTCCTTACCCTATAGAGCTTTTTGCAAATGATTTGCAAAAACCATTGTACGGGCTATTTTTGCTAAATTTCAAGTATGAGGTGGGTTGGAATGGAAAAGCTTGCACCTAACCTGAGGTATTTCACGGAATTCTTAGTATTCGTTCTCTTCACTCTCGCTCAAATTTCGACTCCCGTAGCATCTGCTCACACACAATTGATCAAGAGTGATCCTAAAAATGACACGATTATCGAAACTTGGCCAGGTCAAGTTGTACTCACTTTTGAGGACAATTTACAAACGCTTAAAAATCAAAAAATTAATTTTGTAGTAGTTAACAATGCTCAAGGCGATCAAGTTAGCGCTGACGATGAGGTTGTAACTCAAAACCAACTAAGAGTTTCGCTGGTGCCTAATACAGTCAAAGGTCCGGTGTTGGTTACTTACAGGGTGGTCGGAAAAGATGGGCACCCAATTGAAGGGGAGTTTGCATTCAGTTTTGGTCAAGAAACTCCTCCGGCAGATATGCCAAATCCAGATCAATCTGAAGCAGCGCAGGGTATTGACGATGGCAGCAATGAAAATCGTAATATTGGAATTTTTGTTTATTCGGTTGCTGCGATATTCATATTAAGCGGAATTTTTATAGCAATTCGCCGGGCTAAATCCCAAAATTGAAATGGAATTTAAACTTTTAAAAGTTTTAAAGGTAGAAAATTGCCAGATACGGATAGACCAATAAGATCGAGATAATTGTTGTGATAATTCCATATTTTGCAAACTGCCAAAAACTAATTTCAACACCTTGACGTTTTGCTAATCCGATTGCCACCACATTTGCACTGGCGCCAATAATCGTGGCATTCCCACCAAAATCTGCACCAAATGCTAGGGCGGTCCAAAGTGCGTTTGGGCTAGCTGATCCAATTGAATTCGTTAGTTCACTTACCACCGGAACCATTGATGCAACATACGGAATATTGTCGACGATGCCTGAAAGCAGTGCGGAAATTCCTAGAATCGAATAGCTGGCAAGCGATAGATCGCCGCCAAACTGTTCCTTGAGAAAGTCGGCAAATTTTGCCAGCGCACCTACGTTTACCAAGGCTCCCACCATGATGAAAAGCCCCATGAAAAAAACCAAGGTCGGCCATTCAACTTCGGGTAAATATTCTTTAGGTCTTAAGCCACTGATTGCGACTAATACGCCAGCGCCAAATAGTGCAATTACCGCTGGTTCCATATGTGTAACAGTGTGCAAAGTAAACGCAATTAAAACTAATGCCAAAACCAACAGGGATTTTCGCAGCAAAATTCGGTCTTTTAAGAATTCGTCAGCTTTTAATTGCATGACTGAATCTCGATCTTGTTGGGTATTAACTAAAAATTTTCGAAACATAACAGCCCAAATCGGCAACATAATTATTAGTACTACAACAACTAATGGCAGCATGTGAGTTAAGAACCAGTTAAAGGATAAATTGGCTTTACTAGCAATTATTATGTTTGGCGGATCGCCAATTAGTGTGGCAGCGCCACCAATATTGGAGGCAAAAACCTGCACCAGAATGAAGGGAACCGGTGATACCGAAAGTTTGCGGCAGACTACAAAAGTCATCGGAACTGCCAACAAGATTGTGGTGACATTGTCGAGCAGGGCGGAAGCAATCGCAGTCAAAGTTGCCAGATAAATAAGAGTTTTTTTCGGATCACCTTTTGAGAATTGCGCTGCTTTGATGGCCAGAAACTCAAATAATCCGGTTCGGTGAATGATGCTGACAATAATCATCATGCCAAGAAGTAGGAAAATCACATTCCAGTCGATGCCAGTATCGTGCGAGTAAAAAGATTTTTCAAAGGTGTTCGCGCCGATTGCCAACATGGCAGCTGCGCCAACTAAAACTATGGCAATCCGACTAATTTTTTCGGTAGCGATTAACACATAACAAATTAGGAAAATCGTGACCGCAGCGATCATTAACATGTAATAAATATATCTAATAGAACTGAAAATAGGTGGAGATACAAAAACGCCCGGCTGAATTAGCCGAGCGTTTTTATTTATAAACTGGATTTGATCTTATAAATCGTAATACAACTCAAACTCAGCAGGATGTGGCCGTAACCTTACGTAATCCACCTCTTGCTTACGTTTGAAATCTAACCAAGTCTCAATCAAATCACTTGTGAAAACACCACCACGAGTTAAGAACTCATGATCGCGCTCTAGATTATTGAGTACCGCTTCTAAAGATCCGGGAACCTGCGGAATTGATTTAGCCTCTTCACCTTCAAGTTCGTATAAATCTTTATCTACTGGCTTTGGTGGTTCAATCTTGTTTTGAATTCCATCTAATCCAGCCATCAACATGGCAGCGAATGCCAAATATGGATTTGAAGATGGATCTGGGCAACGGAATTCGATTCGCTTTGCTTTTGGATTTGATCCGGTAATTGGAATACGGATACAAGCCGAGCGATTACGTGCTGAATACACCAAGTTAACTGGCGCTTCGTAACCTGGCACCAAACGTTTGTAAGAGTTCACGGTTGGGTTTGTAAATGCCAATAACGAAGGTGCGTGCTTTAACAATCCACCGATGTACCAACGAGCCATGTCGGATAAATCGCCATAACCATTTCCGAAAAACAATGGTTTGCCATCTTTCCAGAGTGACTGGTGACAGTGCATTCCAGATCCATTGTCACCAAATAAAGGCTTTGGCATGAATGTTGCGGTTTTGCCATTTGCCCACGCAGTGTTTTTAATGACGTATTTAAACTTCATCAAATCATCGCCAGCTGTCAAAATATCGGAGAACTTATAGTTAATTTCCATTTGACCAGCGGTACCAACTTCATGGTGAGCACGTTCTACTTCTAATCCAACTTCACCGAGTTTGACCACCATCTCATCGCGCAAATCTGCGAATTGATCTGTTGGCGAAACTGGGAAATATCCGCCTTTGATACGTGTGCGATAACCGCGGTTTGGTGTGCCATCGGCATCTTCGGCAACTCCGGTATTCCATTGACCTTCATATGAATCGATGTGATGGAAAGCTTGATTCATTCCAGTTAAGAATCTAATTCGATCGAAGACATAGAACTCTGCCTCAGGTGCAAAAAATGCGGTATCGGCTATTCCAGTAGATCGCATGTATTCAACCGCTTTTGCCACCACACCACGTGGGTCACGCGAATATGGCGCATTGCTAATTGGGTCATGTACTGAGAAAAGAATTACTAAAGTTTTTTCTTTTCGGTATGGATCTACGAACGCTGACGATGGGACAGGTAATAACTTCATATCAGATTCATGAATTGATTGAAACCCGCGAATCGATGAACCATCAAACATCAAACCATTTTTGAAGACATCCTCATTGAATGATTCAACTGGAACGTTGAAATGATGTTGGATGCCGGGTAGATCTATGAATCGCACATCAACAAAGCGAACATTATTCTTTTTGATGTAATCCAAGATCTCAGATGAACTCTTAAACATTTAATCCAACTTTCTTGAAAGATTTGTAATTTACCTGGCCACATTGCCGTCGATAAATAATGAGGGAATGTTAAGGCGAATAAGTGAAAAAGCGATAACCACTTTGTTACAGTTTTGTTTCACTCCCAAAAATGAGCCAAATTTCTCGCATTAGGCTGGGGGTGTGGCTGAAATCAATTTCAAGGTGCCGGGGGAAAGGCCGCCCGCCCCTGAGGCTTCAAATGGCCGAAGATTTCTGGCGATTTTGATCGATTGGCTTATGTGCCGATCAATCATTGTTTTATTGGGAAATAACTCCTTCACCGAAAATCAATTCAGTACTTTGATTTTATTTTATTTTGAGGTGGTTTTTTTCACCTATATTTTGCAAGCCTCTGCCGGTCAGCGAATCATGGGCATAAAAGTTGTAGATATGTTTGATGAATCAAGAGTAGGTTTAAATCGAATTTTGCTGCGCACATTTTTAATTTGTTTAGTTATTCCAGCGATTTGGACCAAGAATTTAGTCCCACTACATAATCTTTTTACCCGGACAAAAACTATTGCAGTTTAAATTACCGCTTCGGTAGTTTGATGTTCTTTGGCATCGGTCCTTTAGGAAGCGGAATATTTAGTCCACCGACCGCTTTTAATCTGGCGCGCACTTCCCGCAATTGCGCAGTGTTTAATTTTTTTGGCAATTTCTTTACATGTTTTTGCAATTTCTTTAGAGGAATTTGCCCTTGCGAATTTCCAACTAGAACTTCGGTAATAGGCACGCCTGGCACAAATCGTTCCATTTTACGTCGCTCATCTAGAAGCAGTGCTTTAACTGCGTATCCACCTTCACCAATCAAGATAATTCCAGCTTTACTACTGGCGCGATGAACCATGTCTTGTGCTCTGGTCACGTTAACCGCCGGCGTTGTGACCACACCACGGCGAATCGACATTAAAACGCTGGCACCTGCCCCCATTTGTCCTTCGATTGATTTGAAGGCAGCGGTATTTGCAAATCTTGAGAACATATAAAAAGCAACTAAGACCGATAGCGGAAATGCCAAGATTCCAAAGTAAATTGGATGGCCAAGATTGTTTCCAATAATGATTCCAAAAACCATTACCAATATGAAAGCGATCAAGCACCAAATTAATGATTTGGGATTATCGCGTTTTATAAGTTTGTAGGCATCTTTGATGATTGAAAGTTGAGATTGTTTTTCAGGCGCGCCGCTCTTTTTCAGCTCTTGTCTAGTATTTTGATTTGCCGCATTTGCAGCCTTTTTCTTTCTGCCAAACATATTTAAATATTTCCCATCTTGGTTATCTTTGTTTTCTTCAATCCTTGATTCTTCCTAGAGTTTAATTTTTAAGAGCGCGTTTTTCCTGCGCGGCTTTGAATAACCTACCAGCCCGATAACTAGAACGCACTAATGGTCCACTCATCACTGCGGCGAAACCTAACTCTTCTGCCGATTGCTTTAATTCTACGAATTCTTGTGGTTTTACCCATCGCGCAATTGGATGATGCTTAAGACTTGGCCGCAAATATTGAGTGATTGTTATCAAATCGCAATTTACCGAGCGTAGATCAACCATTGCCTGAATGATTTCTGCGTGAGTTTCTCCCATTCCTAAAATCAAATTCGATTTAGTGATTAATCCAAAATCAGATGCTTGCTTTAGTACATCTAAAGACCTTTCATATCGAAATGCCGGTCTAATGCTTTTAAAGATTCGCGGAACTGTTTCAAGATTATGCGCAAAAACTTCTGGCCGAGATTTAAAAACTTGATTGAGTAATTCTGGATTGCCACTGAAATCTGGTGCCAACATTTCTACTTTGGTGTTTGGATTTAATTTATGCACCATTTCAATGGTGTGCGCATAAAGCCAAGCCCCTTCATCCTCCAAGTCATCGCGGGCAACGCCAGTGATAGTTGCGTAATTTAGATTCATACTTCGAATTGATTCGGCGACTCGACGTGGTTCATCTCGATCTAAGGGTTCTGGTTTACCAGTATCGATATTGCAAAAGTCGCAACGTCTGGTGCAAGCATGACCACCGATTAAGAAGGTAGCTTCTCGATCTTCCCAACATTCGAAAATATTTGGACAAGCTGCCTCTTGGCAAACTGTGTGAAGATTTTCATTTGTAACTAATGCCCGAAGTTTTGTGTATTCCGGTCCGAATTTGGCTTTGTTTCTGATCCATTCCGGTTTTTTCTCAATAGGAGTTTGGGAATTGCGGGCTTCAATGCGCAATAACTTTCGACCTTCTGGGGCAGGCGTAGTAATTGTCATATGCAAATCTGCGCTAACTTTGGAATCATAATTTGTTCAATTAAATTTTCAATATTTATTTGATCGATTTGTAAATTTGGTTTTTCGGTGGCAATCGAGGTAACGCCGGCATCTCGAATTCCGCATGGAACGATTCGATTGTAGGCAGAAAGTTCTGGATTGACGTTCAAGGCAAACCCATGAGTAGTTACACCTTTTGCCACTCGAATACCGATTGCGGCAATTTTGCGATCACCTTTTGCATCTCGAATCCATACTCCAGATCGCTCGCAGTATCTTTCGGTTTTGATTCCTAATTTTTCACATACTTCAATTAATGACTCTTCAATTACTCTGACGAAACCAACCACATCAGATGGATTCTTAAGTTTGGCAATTAAATAGCCAACAATTTGGCCTGGACCATGCCAAGTAATTTTTCCGCCGCGATCAACATTTATTACTTCGGTGCCGTCAAGCGGTAACTCTGATGGATCAGTTCGTCGCCCAGCTGTGTAGACCGAATGGTGTTCAAGAAATAATAAAGTGTTCGGAATTAAATCTGCGACTCGTTCATTATGTAAATGTTTTTGCAGGTTCCAACCAGACTGGTAATCAATTAATCCAAGTTGCTTCACTTCAAAACCGTTAACGGAATGTGAAATTTGTTGCTTTTCCGTCAGTTGCACCGCCATAACTCAATTCTAATTGGTTTCATTTGCTAAGGTTCGTCGAAGTTTTAATCGGAAAATTAACCGAAAATAAGGGGTTTTATCCAGTGTCTAATCAAAAGTCCGCAGCCACATCTAATTCAGTAAATTCGACAAAGCGGGTCAAAGGTCGCAAACCGGTTGCAATTGCAATCCTGGTGATCTTAGGTTGGTTGATGTTGGGCGGAGTCGCTGGTCCAATTTT
>CALMJB010000043.1 GCA_937864205.1 uncultured Actinomycetes bacterium
GTTTTTTTCCTAGTTCTTAATCTTGCCTTTGAATAGAAACTTTAAAAAAACTTATGCCTTTAACAACAAACTAAGTGCAACCACCGAAGCAAACCACAAGCCACCAATCACGATGGTGATGCGATCTAAATTTTTTTCAACTACCGAAGAACCACCATAAGTTGAAGAAATTCCGCCACCGAAAAGATCAGATAAGCCACTGCCCTTTCCCTTATGCAATAACACCAAGATAATCATCAAGATACTTGTGATAATTAAGAAAATCGAAATACCAAGTTTCATGACTTAATTCTATCGGTAGGGCGCAAATCGGGCTTATCCATGACGCGATGGAACTTACAGATTCGGGCAAACTCTTCGGGATCAAGGCTGGCGCCACCGACTAACGCACCATCGACGTCATTCATTCTCATAATGTCAACTATGTTCATAGATTTAACCGAACCACCATAAAGGATTCGACAGTTTTGAGCGATTTCATCATTTGCCAACTTAGCAAATTTATCTCTGATACTTAAGCAAACCTCTTGGGCATCTTCAGCGCTGGCTGTGCGACCAGTGCCTATAGCCCACACTGGTTCATAAGCAATAACCAGCTTTTTTAAATCGGGTTTATGAATTCCGTTTAACGCAGCAGTTAATTGTTCGGTTACAAAATTAACATGCGCACCAGATTCACGAATAGAAAGTTCTTCCCCGATACAAAGAATAGGAATCAAATCAGCCGCAAATGCCGCCTTTAATTTTCGATTAATTAATTGATCAGATTCGCCGTGGACACTGCGCCGTTCGCTATGACCAACCACCACAAAAGTGCAACCAAGTTTCTTTAACATGCTTGCGGAAATATCACCAGTAAAAGCACCACTTGATTCTGGGGATAAATCTTGGGCGCCATATTGCAAACGAAGTCGATCGCCATCCACCAAAGTTTGAACCGATCTAATATCGGTAAATGGTGGAATCACCGCCACATCTACCGCATCAAAATCTCGATCCTCTAATGAGAAAACCAATTTTTGAGTGACCGCGATAGCTTCTAGATGATTTAAGTTCATCTTCCAATTACCGGCAATTAGTGGCTTACGTCCCGCTAACACATTCACTCTTTTCTTTTAGATTTTGCTTTTCGAACCAACTAAAAATTTGGGGATTTTAGAGTTTAATTATTCCAACGCAGCTAATCCTGGCAACGATTTACCTTCTAAGTACTCTAAAGATGCTCCGCCGCCAGTAGAAATATATCCAAACATCTCATCTTTAAAACCTAATTGCCGTACCGC
>CALMJB010000044.1 GCA_937864205.1 uncultured Actinomycetes bacterium
ACTAGAATTGGGCATTATGCCTACCTTTGTCGTTGAAACATACGGCTGCCAAATGAATGTTCATGATTCCGAACGGATTGCCGGTCTTTTAATCGGCGCTGGCTATACGCAAGCACTTGAGGGAACTCAGCCAGATTTAGTTGTATTTAATACCTGTGCGGTTAGAGAAAATGCTGACAACAAGTTGTATGGAAATCTATCTTTTCTAGCGCCTCGAAAAGCAAAAGACCCGAAATTTCAAATTGCAGTGGGCGGTTGTATGGCCCAAAAGGATCAGGATTTAATTTTAAAGAAAGCCCCATATGTTGATGTGGTTTTTGGAACACACAACATCGGTTCATTGCCAACATTATTAGAACGGGCACGCATTGAAGAGCAATCCCAAGTTGAAATTAAGGAAGCGTTAGAACATTTCCCGTCAACGCTTCCGGCGCGCAGACACTCTGCCTTTTCTGCATGGGTATCAATTTCAGTTGGCTGTAATAACACCTGCACCTTTTGCATAGTTCCGCAGTTGCGCGGTATTGAAAAAGATCGGCCGATGAACGATGTTTTAAATGAGGTTAAAGCTTTAGTCGATCAAGGAGTCGTTGAAATTACCCTGCTGGGTCAAAATGTAAATGCCTACGGTGTTGATTTTGGGCATCGTGATGCGTTTGCCGATTTGTTACGCGCCTGCGGAAAAATTTCTGGGTTAGAGCGAATCAGATTTATGTCACCGCACCCACGTGATTTCACCGAATCAGTGATTGACGCTATGGCACAGACTAAAAATGTGATGCCACATTTACATATGCCGTTGCAATCTGGTTCAAACAAGATTTTGCAATCAATGCGTCGCTCTTACCGCAGAGAACGTTATCTTCAGTTAATTGAAAAAGTGCGTGCGCAAATTCCACATGCAGCAATCACCACAGATGTAATTGTCGGATTCCCTGGCGAGACCGATACTGATTTCGCCGACACAATAGATTTGATTCAGCAGGTCAGATTCAGCGCCGCTTACACATTCCAATACAGCAAGCGACCAAATACTCCGGCCGCGGCAATGCCAGATCAAATTTCAGAATCGGTAATGAAACAACGTTATGAAAAATTGCATTCTGTGCAACAAGAGATTTCACTTGTAGAAAATAAGAAATTGATTGGTCAAACGGTGGAATTATTAGTTGCTGATCACTCTGGAAAACATGATGATGATTTAAGTCGTATGAATGGACGAACTCCAGATTTCAGATTGGTGCATTTTGGCGTTTCACCAACTGAAAAAGTTCGGCCGGGTGATTTTGTAGAAGTGAAAATTACTGATGCCTCACCTAATCACTTAATTGCATCAGGCACTCCAACATCATTCCGCAAGTCTCGAGGTGGCGATGCGCATGCGTTATTGATGCAAGAAGTGGGCGAACAAAAAATCATGTTGGGATTACCAAGCCTTAAAAAGATAAAGGCGATGGCTGATTGAGTTTGATTGTCATCTGCGGGGCAACCGCAACTGGCAAAAGCGACCTTGCCATAAACCTTGCAAAACAAATTAATGCCGAGGTAGTAAATGCCGACAGCATGCAGCTCTACAAAGGCATGGATATCGGCACCGCTAAAGCAAGCACAACAACTCGCGCCGGCATAAAGCACCATCTAATAGATGTTTTAAATGTCACTGAAGATGCAAATGTGGCTTGGTATCAAGAACAATCTCGAAAAATAATTGATCAATTACTAGAAGAAAAAAAGAATGTAATTGTTGTCGGCGGAACTGGGCTTTACATCAAAGCGATTTTAGATGATTTAAATTTCCCAGAGACCGATGTTGCAGTGCGTGAAAAAATTACAAAGCAAGCGGAAAAACTTGGTGCAGATGTAATGCATCAGCGATTATCAAAACTTGATCCAGCTGCCGCTGCCGCGATTCCTAAAGAAAATGTTCGTAGAGTAGTTCGCGCACTAGAAGTTATTGAAATAACCGGTAAGCCATTCACGGCAAATCTTCCCCGCAAAGATGTTGATAAATATCCGCAGGCAAAGCAATTTGGTTTAGTTATTGATCGCGATAATTTAGATCAGCGCATCGACCAAAGAGTTGAAAAAATGTGGCGCGATGGATTTGTTGCCGAAGTAAAAAATCTAATTCAAAATGGTTTATTGCAGGGTAAAACCGCAAAGGCCGCACTTGGATATTCTCAGATTATTGATTTTATTGAGAATCGAATCAGCGAAGAAGAAGCAAAACAAGAGACTAAAAGAGCAACCAGGGCTTATGCCCGCAGACAAGAGACCTGGTTCTCGCGCGATGAACGAATCAAATGGCTCAAGCCAGATAAAACTGAACAACAAATTCAAATTATTTTAGATACCATTAAATTAGGATGACGAAATTAATCGGCACTTATGGCCACGGCACGCATAATGATTTTGTACTATTTGCCGATTTAGAAAATCAGTTAGATATTAAAGCTGATCAAGTAAAAAGAATTTGTGATCGAAGATCTGGAATAGGCGCTGACGGATTTATTCGAGTGACTAAAGAATCTGGCAAATGGTTTATGGATTATCGAAATGCCGATGGCTCAATCGCGGAAATGTGTGGAAATGGCATTCGCGTGATGGCTAGATTCCTGATTGAAAATAAATTGCAAAATCCTGGAATTTTTTCAATTAATACCCGCGCCGGTATGAAATATTTGGCTGCGCCAGAAAAAGATGACATCTCGGTAAATATGGGCAAAGTCGAACAGATTCCTGGCGAAATAACAGTCAGCGTTAACGGTAAGAAATACTCCGGATTGAATATTTTGGTGGGAAATCCGCACGCGGTGGTTGAAGTTAATGATTTAAATGAGATTGGTGACCTAAAAATTGCTCCGACCGTTGAACCAGATTCGGCTTATCCAGATGGCGTTAATGTTGAATTCATAAAGTTTGATGGCGAATCAATTTCGATGCGAGTCTTTGAACGCGGAGTTGGCGAAACTCAATCTTGTGGAACCGGAACATGCGCAGTAGCACTTGCCGCCACTTTAATTAAGCGAAAAAACCTGCCGGCTAAATGGCAAATTAATCCACCCGGTGGAAGATTGATTGTAGAAATAGATCCACATAGCAATGCCACACTGATCGGACCAGCGGTACTTGTTAAACAAGTGGAATTGGATTCTTATCTTTGAGTAAAGAATTTGATTCCGAAATAGATTTCACAAAAGTAATTAATGAAAATGCGCGGGCCATCGCTGAATTTGAAGCCGGCGATTTTGATGAAGCTGAACAACAAGATTTACAAGATCGGCGAGCACTGCGCCGGGTGGCCGGTTTATCTACTGAATTACAAGATATTTCCGATGCGGAATATCGCCAACTTCGATTAGAGAAAGTGGTTTTGGTCGGAGTCTGGACTGAAGGCAGCGCCGAAGCGGCCGATAATTCTTTGAAGGAATTAGCGGCTTTAGCTGAAACCGCCGGCTCTGAAGTACTTGATGGATTAATTCAACGTCGCGATAAACCAGATCCGGCAACTTATATTGGTTCTGGAAAAGTAAAAGAGGTTAGAGAATCAGTAGTTGCAAATAATGCTGACACCGTAATTTGTGATGGGGAATTATCACCGGCACAACTGCGAACATTGGAACAAAAAGTTAAAGTAAAAGTAATTGATCGCACCGCATTGATTCTCGATATTTTCGCCCAACATGCAAAATCTCGCGAAGGAAAAGCCCAAGTTGAATTAGCTCAAATGGCTTATATGTTGCCCAGATTGCGCGGTTGGGGTGAAGCCATGTCTAGACAAACTGGTGGAATCGGCGGGCGCGGACCGGGTGAAACCAAAATCGAAACTGATCGCCGTCGCATCAATGACAAGATTGCAAAGTTGCGACGTGAAATCAAAGAGATGAAAACCGCCCGCGATACTAAGCGGCGCGAACGCAGAAAAAATAATATTCCCTCAGTTGCAATTGCTGGTTATACAAATGCCGGAAAATCTTCACTATTAAATCGTTTAACAAACGCCGGAGTTCTAGTTGAAAATGCATTGTTTGCAACATTAGATCCCACGGTTCGCAAAACTCAAACTAGCGATGGTCGGGTTTACACATTGGTCGATACGGTTGGATTTGTGCGCCATTTGCCACACCAATTAGTAGAAGCCTTCAAATCAACGCTGGAAGAGGTTTCGCAGGCCGATTTAATCGTGCATGTCGTTGATGGCTCTCACCCAGATCCATTTGAACAGATCAGAGCGGTGAGAGAAGTTATTGATGACATTGGCGGCAGTGAAGTTACCGAAATTATTGCAATCAATAAATCTGACATTACGCCGCCGGAAATGTTGATGCAGTTGTTACGAAAAGAAAGCAATGCATATGCAATCTCAGCGCGCACTGGTTATGGCATTGAAACTTTGGTTAAAGCGGTCGAAGCGGCATTGCCAAAACCAAGAGTTGAAATAAATAAATTGATTCCATTTTCTCGCGGAGATTTAGTTTCGCAGGTACATGAGCGGGGCGAGATTCTTACTGAAGAGTATTTACCCGAGGGCACAAAGATTCACGCATTTGTAGATGGCGCGCTGGCCGAGCGAATCAATCGATTATGACCCTGGCATTACTAAAAGTTTTCTTAGCACCTTTTTTTATCTGGATAGTTTCTGTTTTGCAACGGAACTTTGGCGCAAAAGCCGGTGGATTCTTTATTGGATTACCGCTAACTACTGGTCCATTTTTGATAATTATTGCGCTGCAAGAAGGTGGTGCGTTTGCAAAAGCGGCTGCACATGGTGTGATGGTAGGGCAGATTTCGCTAATTATTTTCGCTTACTGCTATGCCCAGTTTGCACTGAGATTTAATTGGTTTTCCGCGATTTCGCTAGCTTCATTTATGGTTATAGGAAGTGGATATTTATTCCAATTAATAACTTTAAATAATTGGCAGGTTACTTTAATTTTATTGTTGTTATGGTTAATGGCACTCAAATTCTGGCCAACTTATGAAAAGCCAACTGATAAACCGACTCCACCTAATTGGGAATTACCAATTCGATTATCGCTAGCCGCGCTTTTTATTATTGTTTTAACTTGGTTAGCTAATGAATTAGGCACCAAATTATCGGGCGCAATCTCAACTTATCCAGTGATTTTGACGGTGTTAGGTTCTTTGACTCATCGCAGATACGGACCAAAATACATTGTTGATACTTTGCATGGATTAACACAAGTTTTTATGTTGACGCCACTTATTATGTTGGTGATTGTTTTAATTTAAACTAAGAATCCACTCGGAAACGGATCGGCTTCATCAAGGGTCCAAGTTGATTCGCCCATCACCCATGCGCGTCCGGTGATGGTTGGAATTATCGCCGGATAATCACCGACCTTGGTTTCAGATTTGATTCGACCTTCAAATTGTGAACCAATCCAAGATTCATTTATTAAAACCTCACCAATTGCAAATTCACCGCGGGCATGCATCTGCGCCAATCTAGCGCTGGTACCAGTTCCGCACGGAGAGCGATCAAACCAACCGGGGTGTATTGCCATTGCATTTTTCCAATGTAATCGATCTTTACCGGGAGTTATGAAATCAATGTGATGACAAACTGCAATCTTGGGATTTTCTGGATGAACTGGTCGATTTTGTTGATTGATTGCATCGGAAATCGCCAAACCAGCATTTAGAAACTTTTGACCATTTTCGCGCTTGAAATCAATGCCAACTCGATCAATTGGAATGATTGCGTAGAAGTTTCCGCCGAATGCCATGTCGTATTTAATTTTGCCAAAACCTGGTACTTCAACAGTTTGATCTAATTGATATGAAAAAGATGGCACATTTGTCAGAGTTACTTTTTCAGCTTTGCCATCTTTAACCTGAACATCAACCACCACTAAACCAGCCGGAGTATCTAACCGAACTGTAGTAATTGGTTCAGTAACTTTAACTAAATTCTTTTCAACTAAAACTGTGGCAACTCCGATAGTGCCATGGCCACACATTGGTAGGCAGCCAGATACCTCTATGTAAACCACGCCCCAGTCAGCATCAGGGCGGGTTGGTTTTTGCAAAATTGCGCCAGACATTGCGCTGTGGCCACGTGGTTCAAACATCAACCATTGACGTAAGTGATCCATTTTTTCCATGAAGTGCAATCGCTTATCAAACATGGTCGCGCCCGGAATTTCTCCGATGCCATCAATTACGACCCGAGCCGGCATTCCTTCGGTATGTGATTCAACGGTTTTTACCTGCCGAATCGGTTTGCGCATAAGTAAAACTATTTTCGATTCTTATAAAAATTCAGCGCTTGTTCAATATCTTTTTTACACTGCGCCAAATCAGCAGGTGGTAGTGGCAATCTTGGTAATCTGGTTGGTCCACCATAACGACCAACGGCATCCATTGTTAATTTAATTGCCTGAATGAATTCTTTGCGCGAATCCCAATTGAACAGATTATGTACCGCGGCATAGATTGGTTTTGCCTCTTGATATTTGCCACTTATACAAAGGTTGTATAACTCAACTGATTCTTTTGGCAAAGCATTAGGAAATCCGGCGATCCATCCACACACTCCGCCAGTAGAAAGTTCTAGCAAAACATCATCAGCGCCGACCATAACTTCGATGCGGGGTGCGTAATGATGAATCTGCCAAACTCGGCGCACATCGCCAGAGAACTCTTTTACTGCAACTACATTTTCAGCCGCATCAGAAATTCGTCCAAGCAACTGCGGAGTTAAATCAACTTTGGTATCAAAAGGATTGTTGTATGCAATTATCGGTACACCAACTTTATTTACCTCTTTGTAATGCGCAATTATTTCCTCTTCATTTGCGCGGTAAGCAGTTGGCGGCAACAACATCACGCACTTTGCACCCATTTCCACCGCTTGTTCGGTCCAGCGGCGAGATTCGGCGGCACCATAAGCTGCGACACCGGGAACAATGTTGAAACCACTTGGTGCAGCTGCAAGGGCGGTCTTTAACATTTCGGTGCGCTCTTGCATAGTCAAAACTTGATACTCACCTAATGAACCATTTGGAATCGCACCGTGCACACCATTAGCCGCCTGCCACTTTATGTGATCGGCGTACTTATCAAAATCAATACTTAAATCAGATTTAAAGGGAGTTGCAGTCGCGGTCAATACTCCGTGCCAAGGTTTATTTGGTTTCACTGCGCTCATATTCACCAGAAAACCTTATTTACCTTTCGCGAGAACGCCAAGTGAGATTGGTGTTATCACCTCGCGTTTTGCCGTACCGATGCGGTCTTTATCACTGGGAGATTTATTAAGTTGTGCTGCGACTAAATCCACCACAGATCTTGAGCAAATCCGCCCTTGGCATAAACCCATTCCGCACCTGGTCAGCAACTTAGCGGTACGTGAATCAGAAGCACCAAGTTCGCTGACCGCATTTTGTAAAGT
>CALMJB010000045.1 GCA_937864205.1 uncultured Actinomycetes bacterium
AAGAAAAAATCCTCAACATTTGGATTTTTTGGCAGTTATCCCCAGAAAAAGATTCAAATTGGGTCAATTCCGACAAAAACACTCAAGTTTCTGCGTGGAAAACCCAAATTCTCACACTCCGCGGTAATAGGGTGTAGTTATTCGCACCGCGAAAACTCTCATGTTTGCCAGAGGAATTAAGTCTGGTAAATGTGAAGGTGAGCGTGGGCGGGCTAAAAAACGGAGGAACAATGGCAGAGCAATACTCAGGTGAAGCGTTTTGTGTTAAGTGCAAAGAGAAGCGCTCATTTACTGGTGAGATCAAGGTAACCGACTCTGGTCGGCGCATGGCACAGGGACTTTGCCCGGTCTGCGGCACCAAAGTGAATCGGATCTTAGGCAAGGCTTAATTCCTTTTTACAAGGATTAGATTCCATTTAAGCGGGAGCGAAAAATTCGCTCCCGTTTTTAATTTTTATAATTCGTTAAACATTTTCGCGGTGCACCAACATTGGAATGGATATGTGAATAAGTAAAACTGGTATTTTCAAATTTGTCGCAGTATTTGCCAATGACTTCAAAAACTATAAAACTTCTGACCCCGATATTTGTCAGCGGTGTTCGATTGATCCATATATCTACAACCAAGTTTCTAATCGGTAATCAATTCTCTACTGAACCAGTTCCAGATTCGAGCACGGCATTGATACTAAATGCGATTGACGGCAAAACTTCCATAAGCGAACTTGCTCAAACTGCTGATTTAAGTGTCAATGATGTTTTGTCGCACCTACAACCTTTTGTTGAATGTGGATACATCCGATTCACCGATTCCAATTTGAAAACACAAACGATGCAATTTATAAAATCTAATCAGCTTATGCAAAGTGAATTAGGCGAAGTATTTTTAACAGATCGAATTATTGGCGAACTCGGTGGTGTTATGACCGCTTCAAAAACGCCCACTGGCAGAACGAGTTCTAAACCAAAAGATTTAATTAATATTGCTGAAGCAGATCACTTTGAATCGGCTAAAACTAGCTATCAGTTAGAAAAATTATTATCCCGAAGTAATTTCCAGATTATGATTTTTGGAACAAACCGATCAGCTTTAAATCTGTTTGGACTTTTACAATCTATTGGGTTTTCTAAAACCAGAATCTTCAATGGATTCAACGCTTCGCCCAAACCATTAAGTAACGCTGATATTTGTGGCGCTAGCGTCCGTACCCACGATCACGGGTTGGATTTAGAGATTCGCAAAGAACAGGTGCAGCAAGAGCAAAACCTGTTTCGATTTATTCAAGATTCCTATGCCCCACAAATGACCAAGCCAGATTTGATCGTTTCTTTGGTTCCCGTGCCGCCCGATTATCAACAAAGATGGATGTGCGAATCAACTACTCATCTTGTGATCGGCCCCTATTTAAATGGCCAGATTTCAATGGGGCCGTTGGTGATTCCCGGGCAAACTCCCTGCCTGAATTGCCACGATCTAAACAATCGACAGTTTCGCCCGGGCATAGCCGAGATCGAAATTAATTACTTAAATTTTGATCAAAGCGAAATGTCTATTCCAAGTGCACAACTTTGGGTAGTGCTGGGAAAATTAGCAATTGCGATTTCAGAATGGGCCGATACCCAAACCAGTTCACTGGCGGCAAATCAAACCATCATCGATTTTCGAAATTATCAAAACGGTTCAGGTTTAGATCAATTCCAGAGAGTTTTACCACTTTCATTCAATCCGATGTGCGGATGTCGCCAAATTCCATAACAATTTGCCGGTGAGTCCAAATCCGCAATCACCTCGTCCAGAAATATTGAAGAGCACTTCAGCTCGTACCGCCAAACTTGCCACATTGCCATTATCGCTGGCTGGTCGAAGTGCAATTGGATTTGGTCGACAATTAATTGGCCAATCAAGTTCTTACGCTTTCCAAGAAATCCAAGAAAAAACCGCAGAACAAGTTTTCAAAGTGTTGGGCGAACTAAAAGGTGGAGCGATGAAGTTCGGACAAGCGCTCTCGGTTTTTGAAGCGGCTCTTCCCGAAGAAATTGCTAAGCCTTATCGGGAAACGCTTACGAAACTACAAGAAGCAGCGCCACCTCTACCTGCCCGAGTTGTTCATGATGTATTGGCAAAAGAATTAGGCGCAAACTGGCGAGATAACTTCATCGAATTCAATGATCAAGCCAGTGCCTCAGCATCAATCGGACAAGTTCATCAAGCAATTTGGAAGACCGGTGAAAAAGTTGCGGTGAAGATTCAGTATCCAGGCGCGGCTGAAGCATTAATTGCTGATTTAAATCAGATTCAAAGATTTGGCAAGATTTTTGGATTATTCATGCCCGGATTAGAAATGGATCCATTGCTGGCTGAGTTGCGCGCCCGAATCATGGAAGAGGTTGATTATCGCTACGAAGCAAGTGCGCAAGAGGCATGTTTCTTAGCGTATGAGAATGATCCAGACATCGTAATTCCAAAAGTTATTGCGGTAGCTGACAAAGTTCTTGTCAGTACATGGCTCGATGGCACTCCCCTGTCTCAAATCATCAAATCTGGAACTACCGAAATGAAAAACAATGCCGGAATTAGATTGGCTAGATTTCATTTCACTTGTCCTGAGCGCGCTGGATTACTTCATGCTGACCCACACCCTGGAAACTTTCGAATCATGGCTGATGGCCGATTAGGAGTTTTAGATTTTGGTGCGTGCAACCGATTGCCAAACGGATTTCCTGAACCTATGAAGAATTTGCTGAAAAATGCGCTGGCAGGAGATGCGAAAGCGTTATACGAAGGGTTTAAAAAAGATGGTTTTGTTTTGCCAGATGTTGATGTTTCGCCACAACTAGTACTGGATTATTTGCTTCCTCTAGTTGATCCATTACGAACTTCGAACTTTAAATATTCTAGGGAATGGCTACGCGATCAAAGTGCCCGCGTTGGTGATCCCCGAAATCCAACTGCAAAAATTGGTTT
>CALMJB010000046.1 GCA_937864205.1 uncultured Actinomycetes bacterium
GAAAGCATCGCTTATTCGACGGCAGCAAGTCGATACAGGCAAATATATCCGGACCAACTAAATTGTATTTAGGTGCAAAATTTGGCATGCGTATGAAAATTAAAATTCCATACAAAGTCACAAATCAAGTTATTGAGTATGAGGAGAATAGAAAGATTGCCTGGCGACATTTAATGAAACATGTGTGGCAGTATGAACTGATAAAAATCTCGGATAATCAGACTGAAGTAATTGAAACCTTTGATGGAAATCCAGCACGTTCACAATGGTGGTTAAATCGAACCGGTGCTTATAAGTGGGTTGAAAAGGTAATGAGCAAGTCACTGGTACGACTTAAGGAATTATCGGAACAATGAGTTTTTCGGTGTTACCAACTCAAGATGATATTGATGATTTGGTAGATATCACCATTGCTCGAGCCCAATCACTGATAGAACTCTCAAATCGATTTCAAAAGCCAATCGACAAAAGTAATCGGCGCCGATTTAGACGACTGTTTCAAGATCAGAACGCAATTGGCGTGACGGTGACGCTTACCGATGAAGTAATGCGTATTAATTCCAGCCAGGATGCGGCAAGAATATTGTTTCGAGCGGCCAAAAAGGCGAGCAAAAAAGGTTTCTCATTATTTAACTTCATCGGTTTAAAAACCTTAGTAATTTTGTCAAAAGCGGTACCAAAACTTTCAGTTTGGTTAGTACATCTACAAGTAAAACGTTATTCAAAAGGCATAATCCTGCCCGCCGAAAGCAAACCTTTGAATAGGCATATGAGGAAGCGCAGAAAATCTGGAATTAATTTAAACATTAATGTTTTAGGTGAAGCGGTGCTGGGCCAGAGTGAGGCGGATGAACGCTTTAAGCGTGTGATAGAAATGATGCAACGGCCGGAAGTTAATTACATTTCCGTAAAACTATCTGCGATTGTTGCGCAATTAAACCCAATTGATCATGCCGGATCTCTGGTTCGACTAAGTGAGAAATTGCGACAGATTTATAGATCCGCGCAAGCGAGTGATTGCTTTGTTAATTTAGACATGGAGGAGTTTCGAGATCTTCGCCTTACCGTTGATTTGTTTAAGCAGATTCTCTCTGAGCCAGAGTTTGCAAAGCTATATGCTGGAATTGTTTTACAAGCGTACTTACCTGATTCGCATCCAGTGTTTGCTGAGTTAGTGCAATGGTCAAATCAAAGATTTGATAATTCGGGCGGCAAAATAAAAATTAGATTAGTAAAAGGCGCAAACCTCGCTATGGAAAAAACTGAAGCGGAAATTCATGGCTGGATTCCAGCTCCATATCCAAACAAATCTGATGTAGATGCTAGTTATTCCAGAATGCTAGATGTGGCAATTTCGAAAATTGTTGCAAAATCTGTACGTATAGGGGTGGCAAGTCATAATCTCTTTCATGTTAGTTTGGCATTAGAAATTGCTCGACGCAGACAAGTATTAGAACAAATAGATCTAGAGATGTTAGAGGGAATGGCCAATCCAGAAGCGATGGCTGTTACTAAAGAATTGCAAAACGAATTCAAATCCAACTCTGGTGTTTTGCTGTATTCGCCAGTTACTAATTCCGATGATTTTGCAGCTGCGGTCGCTTACTTAGTTCGCAGATTAGATGAGAATACTTCTGTAGAAAATTACTTACGCTCATCCTTTGAAATTGCTTCGAATAAACAGGTATTTACAGATCAAGCGCAACGCTTTAGATTAGCTTTCGCTGCGCGTAAAAATATCGCGACTGCATCTCGCAGATATTCAAATACCTTACCTGTTAAAAGTAGTGAGTTTGCCAATGATCCAAATGCTGACCCAACTGATTTAGATTTAGTGAATTCGCTAGAGCGCAAAATTGCTAACGTTCTATCCCAAAAACATCCAATTATTCCAATTGTGATTAATGGCGCCGAATGTAAATCTAGTGATTTTGAATCGGGTGTTGATCCAAATGACAATGGAAAAATTTGGTATCAATACGCAGTCGCAACGGAAAAAGAGGTAGAAGCCGCGGTAAAAACCGCTAAATCAGCGGTAGAAAAATGGAACTCATTGGGTGCGACTGCACGTGCAAAATTATTGCAACGCTGCGCCGAAGTAATGAATGAGCAAAGGCTAGATTCAATTGCAATAATGACTCGAGATGCTGGCAAAACATTTGCCGAATCTGATCCAGAAGTCAGTGAAGCGATTGATTTTGCAAACTTTTATGCAGTTAAAGCTGCAAACGCAAACTTTGATTCAGATTCAACGCCTACCGGTGTAGTTGTGGTTGTGCCGCCTTGGAATTTTCCGTATTCAATTCCAGCCGGCGGAATATTTGCCGCGTTAGCTGCAGGTAACTCGGTAATTTTTAAATCCGCTCCAGAAACGGTCGCCACTTCATGGAAATTAGTGAATCAAATATGGCAGGCGGGAATTTCAAAAGAAGTGCTGCAATTTGTTTCAACCAGAGATGATCAAGTTGGAAAATCACTTATTACTCACAATGATGTAAACGCAGTTATTTTGACTGGATCTTTTAGTACCGCCGAATTATTTACTAGTTGGAAATCTGATTTAAATTTATTGGCAGAAACCAGCGGTAAAAATTCCATGATTCTTACTGCTTGCTGTGATATCGATGTCGCGGTCAAAGATTTGGTGCAATCTGCATTTGGAAACGCCGGGCAAAAATGCAGCGCCGCTTCGTTAGCAATCGTCGAACAGAGCATCTTCAATGATCCGGCTTTTAAAAGACAACTACTTGATGCAGTTTCTAGTTTGAAAATTGGTAAAGGTTATGAATTAGCCACAACAATCGGACCAGTCATAAAGCCAGTTACTCAATCTGAGAATATGCAGTTATACCGAGCATTAACAGTTTTAGATGAAGGTGAATCTTGGTGGATCGAACCAAAACAATTAGATGATGCAGGTTACTTGTGGCGTCCCGGCGTAAAAGTGGGAGTGCAACCTGGTAGTTGGTCACATCAAAATGAGTGGTTCGGCCCAATGCTTGCGATCATGACTGCACCTAATTTGATGACCGCTATTAATTGGCAAAATCAAACTCCATTTGGATTAACCGCGGGTATCCACTCTTTAGATGAAGAAGAATGTGAGATTTGGTTAGACAAAGTTGAAGCCGGAAATGTCTATGTAAATCGCACCATTACCGGCGCAATAGTTAATCGCCAACCCTTTGGCGGATGGAAGCGCAGCAGCGTTGGGCCAAACGCCAAAGCTGGGGGAGAAAATTACCTTGCCACATTACGAAATTGGAAAAAATTACAACACTTCTTACCTATGAAAGAACAGGCATTGCGTTGGTGGAAAGGTGTTGGATCACAGAGTATCGATAGAGCCGGGCTGACGACCGAAGCCAATTTGCAGCGCTATCGCAGATTTCCAAATGGTTTCCTGGTTCGAATCGATAGCGGAAATTCGCAGGATGAAATTTCATTCCTAGAATGGTTGCGAAAAGATTTGAATGTAAAGATTGTTTATTCCAGCCCAGATTTAATCAATGGTTTAACCAACGTAATTGTTGAATCGGTCGATGAGTTTGTCGATCGTTCTACAGAATTTGATCGAGTGCGCTGGTTATCAATTGAGCCGGCACCAACTTATCAATTACTTAAAAATGGAATTTCGTGTGATCCACGTGCGATTGCGCAAAGAGGTGACATCGAATTAAGTCGTTGGTTCCTCGAGCAAAGCGTTGCCATCACTCAACATCGATATGGAAATGTAAATGCTGGTCCAAAACCGCGCGCATTAGGATTAGCCAGCTAATTTACGGGACGTAGCGCAACTTGGTAGCGCACTAGGCTGGGGGTCTAGTGGTTGAGGGTTCAAATCCCTTCGTCCCGACAATAAATTTAATTTCTATTTAGAAAGTAATAACCCCAACTAAGCGATGATGCTAGTAGCACCCAGATTTGATAAGGCAAAAATGCTAAACCGGTATTTAATGATGCAGAAAAATTAAGAATCGTAAGCGGGATCGTAAATATTGCGGCTAACGAAAGAGCAATCGCCGCGAACATCAGATTATGAGGTCGGTAGAACTGGTACGACCATAGCAGGGCAAAAATC
This sequence comes from uncultured Actinomycetes bacterium, assembly GCA_937864205.1. Classification (GTDB taxonomy): domain Bacteria; phylum Actinomycetota; class Actinomycetes; order Nanopelagicales; family Nanopelagicaceae; genus CALMJB01. Next base: position 4,082 of record CALMJB010000046.1, read on the forward strand.
ACCGAAATAGTGAGCAAGATCAGCCAAATACTCCAATTTCTAGTGCTGAATTTTTGCCAATTTGTGTAGATGCAAACACCAATTACGAAGAAGTTGTATGGCCAAATTAATCCAAAAACAAAGTCAGGTGGTTGCCACGATGGCGCGTTTAAAGATCTATACCAACTATCGCCAGTATTTACCCAAAAACCAGAGCCAATTGCGTATACAGCTAAAACGGTGAAGCCAAGAAACAGCGAGATATTTCGCAATTTATTAGTGGTGACCACTCTCTAACTCTTTAACCTGCTCGGCGGTAGGTTTTGCAATAGTTTCCGTTGCCGCTTTACTCATGCGGTTTTGTAACTTTGCTCGAATGCTCTTTGGATTTCTAACTCCGCGAGCATCCTCTGCCTCAATTTGCAGCGGACCTTGTTGTTCATGTTGAGTAAGAGTCCATTTTTGCTCAGCGGTTAACGGTTCATGTACTTCAACAAATTCGCCATGCGGAAGCATCATTAATCTGCCAGTTTCTTTGCCATGCAATACCGATTCCCGATCTGCCCGTTGCAGTGAGAGGCAAATTCGTTTTGTGATCACAAAGGCAAGTGGAGGAAGTAACAAAATTCCAATTCGCGTACCCCACATGATTTGGTTGATGCTCAGATGGAAGTGGGTGGCAATCAAATCGTTTCCGCCGTTGATTAAGGAAACCAGCATGAAAGTTAAGGACATTGCACCGATTGCAGTGCGATTTGGATTATTTCGTGGACGTTCTAAAAGGTGATGTTCTTTCTTATCTCCGGTCATCCAACTTTCAATAAATGGATACAGTGCCATCGCTGTGAAAATAATTCCGGGGATTATCAATCCCGGAATCAAAATGTTCCAAGAAATTGTGTAACCAAATGCATGAGTTTCTATTGGCGGCGCCATTCGAACTAATCCATCTAACCAACCCATATACCAATCTGGTTGTGAACCGGCAGAGATTTGTCCAGGAGTGTAAGGACCATAAAGCCAAATTGGATTAATTGAAGCGACTGCGCCGAGAAATGCGGTAATTCCAAAAACAATAAAGAAGAAGCCACCAGCTTTTGCCATGTAAACCGGCATTAATCGATAGCCGACCACATTTTTTTCAGTTCGACCCGGTCCTGGATATTGGGTGTGTTTTTGATACCAAACTAACATCAAGTGCACGGTAATTAATGCTAAAAATATTCCGGGAAGTAAAAGTACGTGCACGATGTAGATGCGGGGAATGAACACTTCGCCCGGGAATGGGCCACCGAAAACAAAAAACGCTAAATATGTTCCGACAACTGGAATTGCCTGAATTATTGCTTCGGCAATTCGGATTCCCGTTCCAGATAGCAAATCATCTGGCAATGAATATCCTAAAAATCCTTCGACAATTCCAAGAGTTAATAAACCAACACCGATAATCCAATTGAACTCACGTGGTTTGCGGAATGCACCAGTGAAGAAAACTCGGAGCAAATGTACGACTATTGCGGCCATGAAAATCAATGCTGCCCAGTGATGGATTTGCCGCATTAATAATCCACCGCGAACATCAAATGAGATATGCAATGTGGATGCATATGCGGCCGACATTTTTACATCTTTGAGGGGCAGGTAAGAACCTTCGTATTCAACTTCGCGCATTGAAGGATCAAACCAAAATGTTAAGAAGGTTCCTGACAACAACAAGATTATGAATGAATAAAGCGCGACCTCGCCCAACATGAATGACCAATGGTCGGGAAAAACTTTATTTAAATTCTTCTTTAGCCATTTCGCTGCACCAGTTCGTTCGTCGACATAGTTAGCGACATTTGCTGCAATTCGCTCACGCGCGGTCATGATGAACGCTCCCAGAAACTAGGTCCGACCGCTTCAGTGAATGGTTGTTTAGCAATTAAATATCCCTCGTTATCAACTGTAATGGCTAATTGTGGCAAAGGTCTGGCAGCTGGTCCAAAGATAACTTTGGCAGCGCGAGTCACATCAAAGGTGGATTGATGACAAGGGCAGAGCAAATGTTTTGTGCCTTGTTCATAGAGTGCGACCGCACAACCCATGTGAGAACATATTTTTGAGAAGGCGATGATTCCTTGATGAGTCCAACTTAAACGCTCTGCATCTAATTGGAATTCCTCAGGTCGCAAACGAATCAATAAAACCGCATCTTTTCCGATGTCCTCTAGTTTGCGTTTTTTCCCAGGTGCTAATTCCGGTAAAACTTGTGCAACTGCGCCGACTTCTAAATCTGAGGCTTTGATTTTTCGATCACCTGGATCAGTAACTAAATAAGTTCCCGTTGCCCAACTTGTTTTTTCCAAACTGTCTTTTGGAAGTGGACCTAAGTCTCGCAATAACAAAATGGGGGATACTCCGACCAGACCTAAAGCCAGCGCCAATGAGCGTTTAATCAATGGGCGCCTTGCAATTCCTGAATCAGCGGCTCGTTCTCTTACGGTTTCAACAAATGCATCGCGGTCTTCATCTTTTGAACGCATTGGTTTGCGCTCATCAATCTCTTCATGGTCTGGCATAAGAGTTTTTGCCCAGTGCACCGCTCCAGCGCCGATAAAAAACAACGCCATCGCAAGTCCTAAACCAAGGAAGAGTTGATGTGCATTTTGCTCGCCCATGATTGGTAAGAAGATAAATGAATCAACCGGAATAAAAATGTACGAATAGACAACTAATAAAGTTCCAATCGCAGAAAGTAGGAACAAGATCGCAACCTGTTGTTCGGCTCGCTTTGCCGCTTTTTGATCAATATCGGATTTGCGATATTTATGCGCTGGTAATCCTGGATCAGATAATGGTGCTAAAGATTTTTCATCGCTCATAATTTATTCATCGCGCTTTCGAGGTTAACCAAACTGCGATTCCAATTAATAATCCAAGTCCAAATGTCCAAGCTAATAATCCTTCAGTTACTGGACCAACGCGACCCAAGGTTGCGCCCCCTAAATTTTTTTCTTGTTCTGCCGCTTTTATCCATTTAATAATCGATAATTTTTCTTCTGGCGTAATAGTTTTGTCAGAGAAAACTGGCATCGATTGCGGACCAGTGATCATTGCCTCGTAAATATGTTTTGGTTCTACCCCCATCAATGTCGGCGCATATTTTCCTTGCGTTAATGCACCACCTTGACCTGCGAAGTTATGGCACATCGCGCAATTGGTTCTAAATAATTCGCCACCTTCTGCAATGTTGCCATCGCGTTCCCAAGTTAATTCTTCATTTGAAATTGCCGCCGGTCCCGGAGCAAGCGAGGCTACATACGCTGCTAAAGCGGCAACCTGTTCTTCGTTGTACACCGGTTTTTTACGCATTGCTTGTTGGCTCATGTCCGCCATTGGCATGCGTCCGGTACCAACTTGAAAATCAACAGATGCTGCACCGACGCCAATTAGTGAAGGTGCAAGTCCGCCACCTTCTGCATTCAATCCATGACAAGAGGAACAACCGGCTAAAAATAATTTTTGCCCTTCTGCGATTAACGCCGAAGTTTCCGCTTGGCTTTTTGAATTAACGGTTGCGGCAGTAGCAACTGAAAATGTGAAACCGATTGAACTTAATGCCACCAAAAGTAAGACCGGAGTTGCAAAACGATGTTTTCTAAATCGGGAAATGAATCTCATAATTTCACTTGATTAGGTAAATCGCCGAAAATAGCGCGATCCAAACGATGTCAACGAAATGCCAGTAATACGAAACCACAATTGCTGAAGTTGCTTGTTTGTGAGTGAACTTCGGTGCTTTAAAAATTCGAATCATCAAAATTAGAAAGGCTATTAATCCGCCCGTCACATGTAGTCCGTGGAAACCGGTAGTTATATAAAAAACTGATCCGTAAGGGTTTGAAGAGAATGAAATTCCCTCTGAAACCAATGCGGCGTACTCATATATCTGGCCACCGATGAAGAAAGCTCCCATTAAGAAAGTTAGCGCAAACCATTCCCGCAAACCCCAAGTGCTGATTTGCCAAATTTTTCCGCTGCGCCGTTCTTGGAATCGTTCTGCTGCAAAGACTCCAAATTGGCAGGTAACTGAGGAAAGAACTAAAACGGTTGTGTTTATTGCGGCAAATGGAATGTTTAAAATTTCAGTTGACTGCAACCAAATTTCTGGACCTTGCACCGCACGAGTTGTGAAATACATTGCGAACAATGCCGCGAAAAACATTAACTCAGATGAGAGCCAAACAATCGTGCCAACTGCAACTAAGTTTGGTCGATTCTGCCGACTCGGCTGATTTGGCATTGGGGCGGCACTTGATGTGGCGGTATACAAACTCACATGCTCATTATTCCTGAACCAGATAGAAGGCTCTCAACCCATTGATTTACTTGGCTGGTGAGACGGGTCACCCAGATAAGATAACGATATGAATTCGCCGCAAAATTCATCTGAAAATCAATTTCAACCGACGATTTTGGTTTATTCCGATGACTCGTCAGTCCGAAAGTCAATAATCTCGGCTTTGGGAAAACGTGTAAGTGCCGAATTACCCGAACACAAGATCATCGAGATTGCGACCGGGCCAGCGCTTTGGTTGCACTTAGATAGCAAGAAGAATGTTGATCTATTTATCCTTGATGGCGAAGCGGTTCCAGAAGGTGGAATGGGAATTGCTCGGCAACTTAAAGATGAGGTCTTTAATTGTCCACCAGTTCTGTTAGTTATAGGTCGAGCACAAGACAACTGGTTGGCAGCTTGGTCTCGGGCCGAAGATACAACCATTCACCCAATTGATCCTTTTACTTTGGCAAAAAAGGCGGCGAACTTGCTTAGAACTCGCATCGAGATTTCCGCTAAATAATAATAAATTAATCAAACAACACTTTCTTACAATGTCGCAAACATCTTGGTTAGAAATTCAAAACCAATTAACCGATAAAAAAGACTTAAATTCAGCTCAAGTAACTTGGGCGATGGCCGAAATTCTTAAAGGCAGCGCCAATTCTGATCAAATCAAAAGCTTCCTAATTGGTTTAAAAGAAAAGGGCGAGACCGCACTAGAAGTTAACGCGCTGGTTAATCAGATGTATGAATTTGCTAGCCCGATCAATATTTCAGACCGGTGTGTAGATTCGGTTGGTACCGGCGGTGATGGCGCAGCCACGATAAACATTTCAACTATGGCAGCCATAGTTACTACTGCAGCCGGTGCAAGAGTTGTAAAGCACGGAAATCGCGCGGCTTCATCCAAATCTGGATCGGCAGATTTACTTGAAGCACTAGGAATAAAAATAGATTTAACTGGTGAACAAGTTGCTAAATGTGTTCAGAAAATTGGCATCGGATTTTGCTTTGCGCCGGTTTTTCATCCGGCGATGAAAAATGCTGCCGCCGCCCGAAAAGAGTTAGGCGTGCCAACAGTTTTTAATATTTTAGGTCCGCTATCAAACCCGGCTAAGCCGAAAGCTGTCGCAATCGGAGTCGCAAACCCAAAATTTCTCGAATTGATGGCAAAGGTTTTAGCTGATCGCAAAAATGAAGGTTTTATTTTTCGCGGCGATGATGGATTAGATGAGCTTTCACTATCTGCCCCGTCAACAATTATTCAAATCAATGATGGCAAAATGACAAAACAAAAGTTAGACCCAGCCGAATTAGGAATATTGCCGGCACCGATCAGTGAATTAAAAGGTGGCGACGCAAAGGAAAATGCCAAATTAGCATTAGAAGTATTTGCCGGAAAAGTCGGGCCGATGCGAGATGCCACATTGTTGAATGCCGCGGCAGCCATTGCCGCTTTTAAAGCCGATTTTGGAATTGGGATTGTTCAACAATTTGCCAATGCTTTGGTTTTGGCGAAAAAAGCAATTGATTCCGGTGCTGCTACAAAATTAGTTGAAAGCTGGAAATCGGTATCTAATAGCGCCTGAACCATTAACCGGTAATTTCCAGTCGCCATCGATTTCTAGGATTTCAAATTCGCCATTAAATAAGTAGGAAAGTAATTTTTCGCTCTCTTCATAAGTGGCTGCCGGCAGTAGTTTTTGATCTAAGGAAATGACTTCGGAACTTTGATTAAGTGAATTCACCACATCGGGGATGGTCATTTGATTTGCAACTGCCGAACCAACCAAACGACCGTGTCTTATATGTATTACCTCAAGACTATTTTCAACTTTTTTGAGCACCATTAAGTTTTTTATCGCTACAAAATTTAGTAAGTTTTGCGATCTGTCCGATCCAATTAAAAATGCGCCCAGGCGCGATTTCACTGATTCCGCTTCTTCATATCTTTCGGACTCAGCCAATGATTTCATCTTGTCGGAAAGTGAGTGATGCAGGGGTTTAACATCAGAAGCAATAATTTCAATGGTTTGATTAACATGCATTTCATATTGAGATTGAGTCTCGTGGCCGATACAAGAGCCACCACATTTTTTCATGTCGTACAAGACACACGCTGATTTTGATTTTTTGCTTAATTCAAAGTTGCGATTATTGCACTGACGCAGATTTACGACTTCATGCACCGCTTCAATCGCACTTTGGGCACTCTCTTTTGAATTAAATGGTCCAAAGGTTATTTTCTGATTGGATACGTCGGGTAAGCCACGCGTTGATACCAATCGTGGAAAAGTTTCATTTGTAAGTTTTACCCAAATCGCTTGCTCTTGAAACCGAGAACGGCGGTTGTACCGAGGCTGTTTTTCACTAATTAGACGAAGTTCGCGGATTTGTGCCTCGATTACAGTCGCACACTTGATGTGGTCGATTCGTTCGGCGATTCCAATCATTTCGCGAATTCGAGATCGCGATT
>CALMJB010000047.1 GCA_937864205.1 uncultured Actinomycetes bacterium
ATAAAGTATCGGCTCGTATTCAAGACGAGACCGAAAAAATCTCTTCAAAAAACTAGCTAGTTGGTGGTGAAGCCGGCTTCTCGGTGAGAACCATCGCAAAAAGGCTTTTCCTTAGATTGACCACATCGACAAAGTGAGAAGTTCTCTTTAGTTTCAATCACATTTCCTTCGGCATCAACAAAATCAACCTTGCCAGTTATGCGAAGTGAACCATTTGGTTTAGCGAAAATCTTTACCCGCTCTTCCATAATTAATTACCTTTCATTTACTTTCAGATACTTATAAATAGTTCTAGAACTTTTATTTTGCCCTTTAACGTTGGAATTAATCTAAATAATCTCGGAGAACCTGCGAACGAGATGGGTGTCGCAACTTAGACATAGTTTTAGATTCAATTTGGCGAATTCGTTCTCTGGTAACACCATAAACCTTGCCGATTTCATCTAGAGTCTTTGGTTGACCATCGGTTAAACCAAATCGCATTTTCACAACGCCAGCTTCGCGTTCCGATAATGTATCGAGCACAGAGTGCAGTTGTTCTTGCAACAATGTAAATGAAACCGCATCTGCTGGAACTATCGCTTCCGAATCTTCAATCAAGTCTCCGAATTCGCTATCGCCTTCTTCGCCCAGCGGAGTGTGAAGAGAGATTGGCTCGCGACCATACTTTTGAACTTCAACAACTTTTTCTGGTGTCATATCTAGTTCTTTTGCTAATTCTTCCGGCGTTGGTTCGCGACCAAGATCTTGCAACATCTGTCGCTGAACTCGTGCCAATTTGTTAATGACTTCAACCATGTGTACTGGAATACGAATTGTGCGTGCTTGATCTGCCATCGCGCGAGTAATCGCTTGGCGAATCCACCAAGTTGCATAAGTCGAGAACTTATAACCCTTTGTGTAATCAAATTTTTCTACAGCACGAATCAAACCTAAGTTTCCTTCTTGAATAAGGTCTAGAAACAACATGCCTCGACCGGTGTAACGTTTTGCCAGCGAAACCACCAAACGTAAGTTTGCTTCTAACAAATGGTTCTTGGCTCTGCGCCCATCTAGGATGATTTGTTCTAACTCTCGCTTTAATTTGCGATCTAGTTTCTTTTCTTTTGCCAATTTTTCTTCAGCAAATAAGCCGGCTTCAACTCGAGTGGCTAGATCAACTTCCATTTCGGCGTTGAGCAACGCGACTCGGCCGATGAGTTTTAGATAATCCTTAACTGGATCAGCGGTTGCACCAGCGGTTAATACGGTTTGTGCCGGAGCGTCATCTTCCTCTGAATCTTTTAATACGAAGGCGTTTTCTTCATTAGCGCTCTCATTAGCAACATTTACTACCCGAATCTCATTGCCGTGTTCGTCAGAGGTAGTTTCTTCCTTATCGTTGACTAAATCTTCAAGATCTTCGATTTCGACATCTTCAACTTCAACCTCTTCGCCATCAATTTTCAAAACTGATTTAGCGCCGCGCCCAGCCTTTGCCGCTGGCACTGCTACTGGAGCAGGTGGTGCAATCAATGCCAATTCATCTTTTTTCAGTACCCGACTTGGAGTACCCAGACCAAGTTTTTTCATCTTGGTCACCATGCGTGGAACTTTTTCAGCTAATTCGCGGGCTTCCATTACTAGCGGCTGTAAATCTTTTTTAACAATTCGATTTATGTTGCTGACGCCTTTTGCTTCTAATTCTGTAAGTAATGCTTTTTGGCGGGCAATGGCTTCTTTGACTTTTACAATTTGGGCGACATCTTTCGCATCCAAAACCATCTTGACCGGAATTTTTTCCGGTTTCTTTGACTTCGCTGATTGTTTTTTGGCAGGCGTTACGAACTTTTTCAACTTAGCGCCTTTTTTGGGCGCACGCACAACAGCCACAAAACATCCTTTGGTTGTTTCCGATTCTACTTAGAATCAGTGTTGGAATCAGTGAGTGAAATCCTGGCTATATTATAAATTGTCCACAGGGTGTTTTGCACATTGAAACCAACAATTCACACATAAATCATCAATATCAATAAAAAATCTGCCAGCAATCTGTGCTCGATGAGCCGGTTTATTAGCCATCAATCAGGTTTGCCAGCGCTGAAACAACGCGCTTGAAGCCAGCATTTAACTGCAAAGAATCATCCACAAATTGATCGGCTCGGCATTCCATCATCACCGATTGAACTTTTGGTTCTAGCCCATAAAACTTAAGCGGTACATATGTTCCAGAATAGGGCTCATTTTCATACCAATCTCCTACCTTAGATAAGCAATTGATTGCCAATTCGCGCAGCGGCCCACTGGTGTGAAACTTGTCGGTGCCAATACACATAGCAGGTCTGTTCTGATCATGATTTATCGAATTTGGATGTTGTATTACCCGATAAGAGTGCACATCGATGATTAAAACTTTTCCGTGCATATCTAGAATCGATTGTGTTAATTCGGTAAAAGCTTTTGCATAGGGTTCAAAGTATTTTTCGATTAGTCCCTGCGGATTAAATCCGGCGCGGCGAAGATTTTTGCCATCGCTAGTTTTCAAATAAACCGCACCCATTCCCACTTTATTCATGGCTTCTCGTTCATCTGGGAATCTTTCTGGATCAATTACCAACCGCGAGAGTAAATTTTGGAAAATATATGGCTTTGACTTAGCCGAATCTGCAGCCGCTTTTGCAATCAAATCAGTGGCAAAATCAGTCATCTCATTCAACTCTGATTCCAATTCCAAGTCGCTTAGCAATAAATCAGCCCGCACATCTTCTGGAATCGATCTGCTCGAATGTGGCACATGCAAAATGATTGGTGCAGAACCAACACTGATGTGAAAATTACTGTTCAAATTAAATCTTAATTTTTAAAGTCGTCCGGCTTCATTTACTTGGCGCAAGAAATCTTGGGTTTCTTTGCGTTGTGGGTTATCCAAAAGATTCTTGGGATTTCCCCACTCCAAAATTCGGCCATCTTTTAAAAAACACACCTCATCGGCGACTTGTTTTGCAAACCCCATTTCGTGAGTCGCGAGCACCATGGTCATGCCCTCAGCTTTCAAATCACGCACGGTATTGAGCACTTCATTAACTAGCACCGGATCAAGTGAAGATGTGATTTCATCTAATAGTAATAACCGTGGATTCACTGCCAACGATCGAATAATTGCAACTCGCTGTTGTTGTCCACCACTTAATCGATCTGGATACTGATTTGCTTTATCTAGTAATCCAAATCTTTTTAACAAATCGCGTGCCTTTTGTTCGGCAACGTCGCGTTCGACTTGTTGAACTCGAATCGGTGCTAGCACAATATTTTGCAGCACCGTCATGTGTGGAAAGAGATTGAAGGATTGAAATACCATGCCAATTTTTCGCCGCACTGAATCGGGATCAGTTTCAACCGAGGTAATTTCAGTTCCATCTAATTTAATTTCACCATCATCGATTTGCTCTAATAAATTTATGCAGCGCAATAGCGTTGATTTTCCAGATCCGGATGCGCCAATGAAAACGGTAGCGGTGTGCTCGGGAACTTTTATAGAAATATCTTCTAGCACTAATTCAGAATCAAAAGATTTTCTAACCTGTTTAAGTTCTAGTACCGGCGCACTCATGCTTGCCCCTGCGAATTTTGTCGCTCGATAGATCGGCGCAATGCTCGATCGGTATACCTAGTCAACGGAATTGTGATCAATAAAAACACAATCGCTGCCATTACATATGGTGTGTAATTAAAAGATCTTGATGTGTTTATCTGCGCCGCTCTGATTGCATCAGTTACTCCTAGAATCGAAACCAGTCCGGTGTCTTTTATTAAAGCGACCAAATCATTTAATAACGGCGGAGTCACTCTTCTAAATGCCTGTGGCAAAATCACAAATCGCAGTGATTGAAAATATGAAAGACCAAGTGATCTCGCTGCAGCTCGTTGCGAAGGATGTACTGAAAGAATTCCACTGCGAATTACCTCTGCCACATATGCGGTGTAAGTGATAATCACGGCCGTTGTTCCCAGAATCAAAACATTGTTCGTAACACCTTTTAATTGCAGTGCTGGAATTCCAAAACCGACCAGCAAGATCACCAACAGCATCGGAATACCGCGAAATACATCGACATAAACCGTGGCTAATAATCTGAACGGGGTTAGTGCCGCGGCTTTAGAGGTTCGAATCAAAGCGATGGTTAATCCAAAAATTGCTACGCAAGTTCCGGCAATTAAAGTTAGCGAAACATTTGTGAGAAATCCCAGCAATATCTTGGGCAGAACTTCAACGCCGTAAGCCCAGTTGAAAAATGTGTCCGAAAGAGATTTCCAGCCCGGAGATGTAACTGCAATAACTAATAAAGTTCCCAGCACCACAAAACTTGAAACTGCGGCAATCGCGGCATTTTTTCGATTTCTACTTTTACGGGCGGCTCGACGTGCGATTTCTAAATCACTTGGCTGCCATGGACCGCCAAAATCATATTGTGAATTTTTGACCCTTGATAAAGATGAATCTGATGAATCAGATGAACTAGCCGAGTCAGCTCGGCTAGTTGCATCTGTCATGACTAACTACTTTTCTCTCTGCTAATCAATCGAAGTTAAATGGAATTTCAATTGATTAATTTTTTATTTATTGAAGAACTGGAGCACCAGCAGAAGCGGTTAACCACTTTGCTTCTATTGCTGCTAATTCTCCGTTGTCACGCAATGTGTCTACTGCTTTTGTTACGCATGCGGTGATTGGGCTGTCTTTCGCTAGCAAAAGGCCAGCACCTTTGTCGGCACCATCGACATTCTTAAATTGTCCGACGATGATTCCGTTTTTCACTTCCGCTGCTGACAAATAGAAAGCGGTTGGTAAATCAACCACGATGCCATCGATCTGCTTATTCTTTAATGCGGTAACTGCGGCAGCGTTGTCGTTAAATACAGAAGGCTTTAACCCCAATACTTTCTCAGCCGCATCAAGGGAAGTGGAAGCAACCGCTGCACCAATTTTTGCCTTTGCATCTTTCAAACCAGCAATCGAGGTAACTTTTTCAATTTTGCTGCCTTTATAAGAAACAATCGCTTGGTTTGAGAAGTAATAAGCGCTGGAAAAATCAACCACCTTGGCACGCTCATCAGTAATTGAATATTGCTGAATATTGAAGTCAAAGGTCTTAGGACCTGGTGCAATTGCGCCATCAAAAGTGGTGCGAATCCACTTAACTTGATCATTTGTATATCCAAGTTGTTTTGCAACTGCATAAGCGACGGCGGCTTCAAATCCTTCGCCCGCTTCTGGTTTGTCATTTAGTACCCATGGTGGATAAGCCGGCTCGCCGGTCGCAATCGTTAAAGTGCTGGCGGTAACCGTTTTCAAATCGGTTGGGTTACATGCCGCTGACGCGGATTTATCACTTGAGCTTGATGAGCAGGCACTTAAAGATGCCGCTAACAAAATGCTTGGCAACAGCCAAACAAGTTTCTTTTTACTTACTGACATTTTTCTCCTTCTGTCTGCTTTAAGCGGATGAAGGATTTGAATAATCAAACCAACTTATCCGCGCTTGTCAGATGCGATTTGCAACCGACCCGGTCTTCACCCGGAGCACCCCACCGCGGAGGAGGGTTGCCGCTCAGTTAGCCGGGGCTATGAACTGAGACTCATGACCTGCGCCGAAAATTACTAGAGGTTATGTGCTTTTGCAACCTCGACATAAGTTATCTGACCGTTATTTACATTTAATCCTTTTGCGAGCGCTGGATCGTCGGCCAACGCTTTCTGCCAACCTTTATTTGCAATCGCTAAGCCATAGTTGATGGTGGCATTGGCTAGCGCATAAGTGGATGTGGCCGGAACTGCGCCGGGCATATTCGCAACACAATAAAAAATTGAGTTGTGAACTTTAAAAGTTGGTTCAGCGTGCGTGGTGGCTTTGGAATCTTCAAAACAGCCGCCTTGATCGATTGCGACATCCACTAACACACTGCCCGGTTTCATTTTGGAAACTAATTTATTGGTGACAAGTTTTGGCGCCTTTGCACCGTGAACTAAAACTGCACCGATTACTAAATCTGCTTCGAGCAACTCTTTTTCAATCTCATATGCCGATGAGGCAATGGTCTTAACTTCACCTGCGAACAGTTGATCAATTTGTTGCAACTTCGGCAGGGAAACATCCATTATTGAAACATCGGCGCGCATACCGTGTGCGATGGTCGCGGCCGCGATTCCAACTACTCCGCCACCAATTACGACAACTTTCCCGGGCCGAACTCCGGGTACTCCGCCTAACAAAACTCCGCGACCGCCAGCACTTTTTTGCAATGCCGCTGCCCCGACTTGAATCGACATACGCCCAGCCACTTCGCTCATCGGCGCAAGCAGAGGTAATTGGCCATTTACTTCTACCGTTTCATAAGCGATTGCAGTGCAACCTGATTTGATAATCGCTTCGGTGCACTCTTTTGACGCGGCTAAATGAAGATAAGTGAAAAGGATTTGTCCCTTTCGCATTCTGGAATATTCAGCAGCGATTGGTTCCTTAACTTTTTGAATCAAATCAGCGCGCTGCCAAATTTCATCGGCGCTATTTAATATTTGAGCACCGGCTGCTTGGTAATCCGCGTCGGTGATCGCTGAACCAAGACCAGCCCCTGATTCGACTAGAACTTCATGGCCAGCGGCAACATATGAATGAACACCTGAGGGTGTGACTGAAACTCGAAATTCGTTGTTTTTTATCTCTTTGGGGATACCAACAATCACGATGCCATCGTACTACCGAATAAGTACTCGCAAACTTTTGGATGTAATTCCTTGCGCATTCTGGCAAACGAGCTACTTGGCCATTTCGCAGCAAAAACCCGGCGCAGCAGTTTTGCTAATCCGTACTCAGGATTTTCAGATAAGGCTTTATCTAATGATTTATTTGCATTTTGCAGATCGCAATTTTCATAATAGAGCGCAGCCAAAATTGTGGCTGGCCCAGCTTTGAAACCAGTTGGTGCAATCTGTAAAAGTGATTGCCAAAGTTCAATGTAGAAATCTAATTTTTCACTTTGAATTACACCCATTGCATAATCTCGAACTTGTAAATCTTGCATTCGCACCAACACCAATGCTTGTAAAGGTTTGTTAATTAAAGATCTATCTAATTCAAATTCAGCGATCAAATCTGCGATTGCTAAGGCACCCTCTCGTTGTTGGGTGCGAACTTGTTCAGAGTCATAATCGATTTCTTCGATTTTTGAGATTTCATTTAATAATTCTTGTTCTGGTTTTACTTCTTTATTTGTCATGGCGCAAGATTGCCCACGCGCTCGCTAAATTAATTTAGATTAAATGATTTTTGTGGAACGGGTGCACTTGTGATTACAAATTAAATCTAGCTAATGCCTGCACTACTTCTATATCCTCTGAAATTGTTTGGGTGATTGCATTTCCGGTAATTGGCATGGTCACGCCATCGACTGAATAAGTTCCTTTCCAGGTGATTCGAAGTTTTGCTTTGTAATCACCGGATTTCTGATAAGTATGTTTGATTATTGCCAGAGGATATGGCGCACCTTGCAATGTGGTGACGAAGAAATCACCATCGCCGTAATCCCAAGTAAATGTTGGATAAAGATTGACGATCACAACTACATCGAGAATCGGCACGACCGCATTGAATTTAGTTGGCGTATTAGTCCAAAAAATGGTTGGCACATTCACAACCGTTTGTCCGGCTGGTTGTCGCTTGATGTTTCCAGCTGGCAGCAATTTCACTAACCGATCAGATAAAGATTCCGCTTGGGTGGTCGGCACGGATAATGACGGTTTCGGCATTGGCTTAACTGTCGGTTTTGGTCTTGGCAATGTAGGTGGCTTTGGTTTAGTGCTCGGTATTGATTTTGGCTTTGGCTTAAGCGTTGGAACTGGCCGGGCGGTTTTCTTGCCACCTTTTTGGGCGGTAATAATCAATTGATTGTCATCGGTATAAACATCGATGCAGGTCTTGATGCAATCTGGATTTGTGAGCGGACTTGGCGCCGAACTTGAATCTGCAAATACATTGTTTGAACTAGAGATATTAACTAGAAGTGCAATCAATGAACACCAGATAATTGAAAAGTTAAACAACACATTTGCAAAATACTTCTTGGAAACTTCCAGAAGGTTTGTTAACCAAATCGCTGTTGATTAGCGCTTAATGTGAATTTTGTTGAATTTATGTAATGCTAATCAAATGGCATACCGCGACGGAGATGGTTGGATTGATTGCAACTGCGGCGGTAAGCACTGGGGTTTAAATGGTGCCGCGGGTTTGTTATTGGTACGAGACGGCGCCATCTTGATGCAACATCGCGCGCCATGGGTGCACAACGGTGGTACTTGGGGAATTCCAGGTGGCGCTCGCGATTCGCATGAAAGCGCAATCGAAGCGGCAATTAGAGAGGCCACTGAAGAAATTGGTATTGATAGCAAATTCATTGAACCGATTCAGGTTTTTACCGATGATCATGGCATTTGGCGATATGAGACCGTGATTTGCAAAGCCAGTGATGAATTAATTGCTTATGAAATGAATGATGAATCTCAGGAAGTTGCTTGGGTGAAATTTGCAGATGTTGCGAAAACTAATTTGCATCCAAGTTTTGCAAACACTTGGCCACAATTATTATCAGAAGTTAAGCGGATTTTTCCTTAAACATTTCATCTAATCGACGTAGCGATTCTTTAATAACTTCTCCATCGGTGGTGCGCCAAAATGGCGGCATCGAATTTAAAAGAATTTGACCGTATTTCTTATTAACAATTCGCGAATCCAGAATTGCGACTACTCCCCGATCTTCAGTTGACCTTATAAGTCGCCCAGTTCCTTGCGCTAATAAAAGTGCCGCGCGTGGCAATGAAACCTGCATGAATCCACTTCCTCCCGCGGAATCTGCTTGCGAAGAACGCGCCGCCATGATTGGTTCATCTGGACGTGGAAATGGAATTCGATCTATCGCCACCAAAATACAACTTGGTCCGGGCACATCAATTCCTTGCCAAAGTGAAATGGTGCCGAGTAAAACTGAATTTTCTTGCGCCGCAAATTTTTCAACCAGTGGTGAAACCGAATCGCCCCGTCGTTGAGTGATGATTGGAATTTGCGCATCCGATAACTCTGTTCGCAAATACTCATCTGCCATTTCTACCCCACGCCAAGATGAGAACAGCGCCAATGTTCGACCACCGGCAGCTTTAATCAAGTCACCAAGTTCTATTAATGCTGCTTTAGTTGGACCATCGCGAGTTGGTTCCGGCAGATGTTTTGGTAAATACAACATTCCTTGATTTGCAAAATCAAAGGGCGAGCCAACATCCAGCATCTGCACATTCGCCGGATCGATTCCAGAATCAGATTCATTCGATTTGCTTGCATCTTCAAGATTTTCATTTTCATCTTCATCCTCAGCATCGGTATCAAGTGCGAATCCAATATTTTTCGCAGTGGTATTGAAAGATTTTCCGATTGTTAAAGTCGCGCTTGTCGCAATTACCGGCGTCTGGCGCAATAAATTTTTCTGTAAAACCTGTGACACCGAAAGAGGCGCTAAATACAAAGTTGAAAAAGTGGGTTCAAACCACAGTACATGCGAATCATTTAATTTAAGCAGGCGAACACAGGTGGTATTGACCTCGTTTAACGCTCCCTTCACGCGGGCACGTTCGGCTAGTTCATTTACATCAGGAATATCATCATCAGAATTAATCAGCGCGACTATTGATTGCACCGCATCTTTGATTTTGCGGATTGGTGCTTCCAGCGAAATTGGCAGTTCGGCAAGACGACCACCTTTGCTTGGATCGGTGCGCACATCTTCTGTGTAATTTTCAATCGCATCGGTGAAGTTTTCGCTGGCTTTCACTAACGCATCACTGGCTTTTCCGGGTAAGTATTTGCGGGCTAATTTTGCAGCTCGCTCTACTCGGCCAGCAGATAACTCTTCAGTCACAGCTTGCGTTGTGCGATCCATGAATTCATGGGCTTCATCCAAAATAATTGCATCACGTTCTGGCAATATCGGATGCGAATCAACAATTTCTATCGCTAATAATGTGTGGTTTGTAACCACTACATCTGCGGTCTGCGCTTTGGCTTTTGCTAATGCTGCAAAACATTTGTGCCCATATGGGCATTCATCAGCACCCATACATTCGCGCCCAGAGACTGAATTTGCGAGCCACACTCGTCGATCTACATCAGGTGCGTCATCTCGGTCTCCGCTGGCGTTTGGTGAATTTGCCCAAGCTTTCAACCTGGCCGCATCTTTTTCTAATGTGCTGATAGTAAAGATCTCTTGATTGTCTGGATCTTGTTCACCATTGTGCATTTTCTGCAGGCAAACATAATTTCCGACTCCTTTGTAAATGGCAAAGGAAATTTCTCGCTTTAATTCTTTTTCTAATGCGGGTTTTATTTTTGGTAGGTCACGTTCAACTAATTGTCTTTGTAATGCCAATGTCGCTGTCGCAACTAAAACTTTTTTACCATGCACTAATGCCGGTACTAAATAAGCCAGTGATTTTCCGGTGCCAGTTCCTGCTTGAACTAATAAGTGGTGTCGATCGGCCAATGCATTTGCGACCGCTTCCGCCATTTCTACTTGGCCAGCGCGGGTTTGCCCACCAATTGCTTCAACCGCAACGTTTAATGCAGTCCTGACATTCTTAAGGGCTTGGCTCACTTAACAATTATTTCTATTTTGTACACACAATCTCTTAATCAACATTATTTAAATAATAAAAATTTAAATTAATTTAGAAAATTATCTTTGGCCAGTTCACACCTTTGTTCCAAGCGTTGATCGGTTTCAACGCTCGGAACGGAGGTGAGTTATGAACTTGTTAGATTGCCTCTACTTATTGGCCTCTCTCGTTCAAATGATCGTTGAGATCATAAACCGGCGAGAGAAGCGGTAAGCAC
>CALMJB010000048.1 GCA_937864205.1 uncultured Actinomycetes bacterium
TTACACATGCTTGGTGCGGTATTGGTGTGGGTAAATACTTGGGCGCTTTATAGAAATGCGAAAATTTAATGATGAAAAAGCCAATCAAGAAAATAGAAAATGACTGAATTAGTAAATTCATCACCTTGGCATGAATTAGATGAGCAAGCGGTGAAAACTGCCAGAGTTTTAGCGATGGATGCGGTGCAAAAAGTCGGCAATGGTCATCCGGGCACCGCAATGGCGCTGGCACCAATTGCTTACACACTTTTTCAACGAATACTGCGCCATGATCCAGCAAACCCAAATTGGTTTGGCCGGGATCGATTCATACTTTCTTGCGGACACTCCTCCCTGACTTTATACATTCAACTTTTTCTTGCTGGCTACGGAGTAGAGCTAGACGATCTGCAAAAGTTTCGAACTTGGGGTGCGAAGACACCCGGACATCCGGAGTACGGACATACGGTCGGCGTTGAAACCACCACCGGACCACTTGGTCAAGGAGTTGCAAATGCGGTCGGCATGGCAATGGCAGCAAGGTTTGTTAAGGGATTACTAGTCAAAGCGGCAGATTCCAATGGTGTTCAAAATTCAACAGAACAACTTTTCTCGCCAAATATTTGGGTGCTCTGCTCGGATGGAGATTTACAAGAAGGAATAAGCGCAGAAGCGAGTTCACTCGCTGGCACACAAGCACTTGGCAATTTGAAAGTTATCTATGACGACAATCGAATCTCCATCGAAGGCGATACTCATCTAACTTTTACCGAGGATGTTTCTGCTCGTTATAAATCTTATGGTTGGAAGGTTTTCGAAGTTGAAAAACTTTCTGATGGAAATGTTGATCGCGCTGGATTTGAAAAAGCGGCAATCTCAGCATTATCAGAAACTAGTCAACCGGTCTTAATTAGATTGCGATCGGTTATTGCCTGGCCAGCACCGTCAGCGCAGGGCACCGCTAAGTCTCATGGCAGTGCGCTTGGTGCTGAAGAGGTTGCGCTAACTAAAAAAGTTTTAGGTTTCAATCCGGAATCAAGTTTTGAGGTTAATGATCAGGTGCTAGCTCATGCGCGTAAAGCGAAGATTCGCGGCGCAGAAATATTTACAAAATGGCAAAGTGAATTTGAAAATTGGCAAGCGGCAAATCCGAAGTCAGCACAACTCTTTAAACGAATTACTTCTGGAGAATTACCAAATCAATTATCTTTCCCAACTTTCTCGCCAGATAAGGAAAATAAAGGCATGGCAACCCGGGCCGCATCTGGGAAAGTTATTAATGAGATTGCCAAACAAATTCCAGAATTCTGGGGTGGATCAGCTGATTTAGCAGATAGTAATAACACCACAATTGAAAACGGTGGATCGTTCCTGCCCGATAGCAGCCAGCTCGCAAATGCTGACTCCGCTGGTCGAATTATTCACTTTGGTATTCGAGAACATGCAATGGCAGCGATTGCAAACGGCATTGCATTGTTTGGTGGATCGCGAATATTTGTCGGAACATTTTTAGTTTTCAGCGATTACATGCGTGGTGCGGTTCGATTATCTGCATTAATGAATTTGCCAGTCACATACATCTGGAGTCATGATTCGATTGGACTTGGTGAAGATGGTCCAACTCATCAACCGGTCGAACATTTAGCGGCACTTCGCGCTATTCCAAATCTTGATGTCGTAAGACCTGCCGATGCAAATGAGGTCAGCGCCGCTTGGAAACAAATTCTAAAAAATAGCCGAGCTGCCGGATTAATTCTCTCCCGGCAAAACCTTCCGATAATAGATAATTCCCGCTATGCCGACCCATCCTCATCAAAATCCGGTGTCGCGCAAGGTGCTTATGTGATTCGGGAAAGTGCCGGAAAACCTAGTGCGTTAATTTTGGCGACCGGTTCAGAGGTAGCAATCGCAATAGCGGCGGCCGAACAATTAGAAGTAAAAGGTATCTCGGTAAGAGTAATTAGTTTTCCTTGCTTTGAATGGTTTGATGACCAACCGGAAAGTTATAGAAAATCAATTTTGCCAGACGATGTGCCGCTTCGTGTGAGTGTTGAAGCGGGTATCGCACAACCATGGTTTAAGTATTTAGGCTCATTTGGTAAGGCGATATCGCTGGAACATTTTGGTGCATCGGCTAGCGCCAACAAATTATTCACAGAATTTGGCTTTACCCCAGAAAACATTGTTAGCACTGTGCAAGATTTACTATCTAAGAGATAGCGAGTGCTTTAGATTATGACAAATATCCTTAAAAAAATCTCAGATCAAGGGGTCGCGCTCTGGCTAGATGATTTGTCCAGAGATCGCATTGAAAATGGCCAATTATCTGAACTAATAAGTTCTAAAAATATTGTTGGTGTTACGACAAATCCAAGTATTTTTGCGAATGCTATTTCCAAATCAGTTAAATATGACTCAGACATTAAAAAATTAACGGGTGCAAATGTTGACGAGGTAATTCAGCGATTGACTACCGATGATGTTCGAGCTGCTTGTGATTTGTTTGCAAAAACTTTTAAAGAAACTGGCGGCAAAGATGGTCGAGTATCGATTGAAGTTGATCCCCGATTTGCTATGGACACCAAAAAAACGGTTACCCAAGCAAAGCAACTTTGGAAATTGGTCAATCGAGAGAATTTATTCATAAAGATTCCGGCGACTCTGCCAGGTCTGCCAGCAATTACTGAAGTTATTGCCGAAGGAATCAGCGTCAATGTGACATTGATTTTTTCACCTTTTCGATATCGGCAAGTTTTTGACGCATACCAAGCTGGGTTAGAACAGCGGCTAGCGAAAAACCTTCCGATAAATCAGATCCAATCAGTTGCGTCAATATTTGTCAGTCGAATTGATACCGAGGTAGATAAATTGTTGACCGCAAATCCAGAGTTAAAGGGTTTAGCTGCCGTGGCAAATTCAGTAATGTGCTACGAAGATTTCGTTGAGATGACTGCTCAACCACGATGGTTAAAACTTGCTAAGCACGGCGGCAATTTACAAAGACCTTTGTGGGCATCAACTGGTGTCAAAGATCCAAGTTATGACCCGACAATGTATGTCACCAAACTAGTGGCTGCGCACACCGTAAACACAATGCCGGAATCTACTTTGAACGCAGTGCTTACTTCTGGAAATTGTGATGGCGATAGCATCACAGCAAACTTTAAAAGTGCCCGAGCCCTAATTGGAAAACTTGCATTAATGGGAATTGATTTTGAAAAAATCTTTACCTGGTTAGAACAAGATGGCGTTAAGAAATTTGAAAATTCTTGGAACGAACTTATCAACACTGTAACTGCGAAAGTCAGCGCGACTTAATGAGCAACAAAGTTGAATCTGTAATTCAGTTTAATAGCCGGCTTGAATCAAATATTGATGAAGCCCTGATTAATGAATTGATTGAAATATCCAAACGGATCTTGCAGCTAGATTCATCAATATGGGGCGCCAAAACTGAGGCTGTAAATCGACTTGGCTGGGTAAATCTTCCAAAAACTTCCCGGGAATTATTGCCAGCATTAGACGCACTGGCAGCCTGGAGCAGGTCAACTGGAAAATCCAATTTTGTGCTGTGCGGAATGGGTGGTTCTTCGCTCGGACCAGAAGTGATCGCCAAGACTAACCTGAAAAAACTTTCAATCCTTGATTCGACCGATCCAACCCAAATTAGATCGATGGTTCCTCAAACAAAATCTGAACTAGAGCAGACTCTTTTCATAATTAGTTCTAAATCTGGCACCACAATTGAAACTTTGTCGCAATTTCAATACCTCAAACAACTTGTTGAAACCAATAATCTGCAAATCTCAAATCACTTTGTGGTTGTTACCGATCCGGAGTCGCCACTTTCTAAAGAAGCGCAAAAATTGGATTTGAAGGTGGTGCATGCAAATCCTGAAGTAGGCGGAAGATTTAGCGTATTAAGTGCATTCGGTTTAGTACCAAGCGCTCTAATAGGTGTAGATGTCGCTGCGTTGCTAGACGATGCCGAAGATGCGCTGCACAGTTTTACCAACTCAGATTCCGCCGCCGCCAAATTGGCCGCAAATTTGTACAATCAAACAGATTTCTGTTTTAGCATCTCAGACGATGGCTCAGATCTGCCCGGTTTTTCCGATTGGCTTGAACAGCTAGTCGCTGAATCAACCGGTAAAAATGAAACCGGTCGCTTACCAGTTGTACTGGAAAAATTTGGCAAAACAAAATTTGGTATTTCTATCGCTACTACAAGTAAAGATTCCAATTCAACCCGAACTGATTTAACTATCACAGCACCATTGGGAGCAGCCTTTTATTTATGGGAATTTGCTACCGCACTCCTTGGCTATCTTTTAAAAGTTGACCCATTCAATCAACCAAATGTCGCAGAAGCAAAACAGCAGACTGATTTGGTTTTAAGATCTGAGATAGAAAGTCCGGCGATTCAATTCTCTGGCAAGAATTTTCAAATTAGATCAAAAACAAAGCTTGCGAGTTTGAAAGATTTAACGAAAATAGATTTCTCTTATATCGCTGTAATGGCATACGTTGATCGAAAGTATGATCATGATCTATTCAAACTGCAGAATAAGTTAATTAAATTAACCAATAAGGCGGTCACAGTTGGTTATGGCCCAAGATTTTTGCATTCGACAGGACAGTTCCACAAGGGAGGGCCGGCGCAAGGCGCATTCATTCAACTTACCTATGCTGATAATGCTGCCAATCCAGATTTAAAAATTCCAGGGCAAAACTTTGGATTTGCTAAGTTGATTTCGGCACAGGCAAACGGAGACCGCATTGCAATTGAAAAACGGAACCGACCGCTATTTGTAGTTGAGTTTAAA
This sequence comes from uncultured Actinomycetes bacterium, assembly GCA_937864205.1. Lineage (GTDB taxonomy): Bacteria > Actinomycetota > Actinomycetes > Nanopelagicales > Nanopelagicaceae > CALMJB01. The sequence continues at coordinate 4,806 of CALMJB010000048.1, forward strand.
AATTTTAAGGCTGCGATTGACGAATTAATTACAGATTAATCGTCGCCGCGTAATTTCTTAAGCGCTTGATCTAAAATTTTTGAAGCTTCTGCTTCGGTGCGACGCTCTTTTACATAAGCCAAGTGGGTTTTATATGGCTCATTTTTCATCGGCATTGGTGGCTCATCTTTATCTAATCCGGCCGGGAAACCACACCGTGGGCAATCCCATTCATCTGGAACTTCTACCGTGCCATCTTCAGCAAAGGAGGGTTTTGTTTCATGGCCATTTGCGCACCAATAAGAAACTCGGAACCGGGCAATCGCTTCGCCACGTTCTGCTTCTCCCATTGGACCGGCGCCAACTCGGCTGCCGCGAATCGCACTGCCACCTGCCATTTTTACTCCTCTTTTTTTCCTGGTTTTTTTCC
>CALMJB010000049.1 GCA_937864205.1 uncultured Actinomycetes bacterium
TTTTGCCTGTAGTTCTTCAGCTTGTAAGCCAGTTAGTTCTAACAATCTATTTGAGTGATAGCGCGCTGCCACTAATTTTGGTTGGAATTTAAGCATTCCTTTATCGCCTACAGTTGAAACTTCAACCTCTTCGACTGCAAATCCAAGGTCTTGTAGTGCACGCATCGCGCGTTCTACTGCATGACGATCTTGCGGATCTAAAAATTGTGGCTCTTTCAACATTTTCCAAAGCCGGCGATAACGTTTGATAACTCCGTCAGCGGCGCGAATTGGATTCATATCTGCTTGTAAAACTCCACCTTGTGCCAAATCTTCTAATTCAGCAGCAACATTGAAGTGCACTAATTCCAAATCATGTTCGCGTTGGCCATCACTTAAATTTTTATGAAATTCACCAGTTTCGGCATCAACTAAATATGCCGCGAAGTTATCGGCATCGCGACGAAACAAAGTGTTTGAAAGAGAACAATCTCCCCACCAGAATCCGAGCAGATGCATTCTGGTTAGCAACAGAGCGAGCGCATTTGCCATGTTATAAATATCTGCCGGTGTGGTTTCGCCACTTAAAATAACTCGATACGGAAGTGAATACGGTAAATATTTTGTAACTAATGCCGCCGGCAATTCATTGCCATTCGCATCTTGTCTGCCTTCTACAACTGCGACCGGTTCTACCGACGGTGCATTGCGATTATTTAATTCCCGCAATAAGTCATACTCACGATTTGCAAATTCCGGCACCGTTTCTTTAACGGCAAACACTTCACTATTTGGTTTTTTGGGATTCGATCTAATTAACCGAACCACGTGGCGAGAAATACCGCGCATTTGTGTGAGAACTTCATCTTCGGGCCATTCTTCAAGCGGCTTGTCCCAAGGAAGTTGCGATAACGTCGCAATTACCTCTCCTAAACCCTTGATTCTTAGCGACATGCTCTAATTCTCTCGCAATGGTTCTTGGAATCACGAATTAAGTTAAAATTGCAAAATGGCGTTGATTAAACGGCCCAAACTAAAAACTCCGACTCTTAAGTCTTTACGACCAGCGCTAGATCCGATTCTTAATCCGGTGCTGCGACGAGGTCGCAAATCTAGCCAACCCGATGATTTTGGAACACAAGGACAACCAATTGATCGATCTCATCCATTTTATTTTGGCTTTATTGCAACCGCCGGAGTTCTGACCTGTCTCACATTTTTTAAAGCGCTTGGTTCGGCCAGCCAAGTATTTGTCTTGATAATAATTTCACTTTTTTTCGCTGCCGGACTTAATCCAGCGGTGTTGTTTTTTCAACGCCGCGGCTTGACCCGTGGATTATCGGTTGCATCAGTTGTTTCGGTAGTACTTTTATTTGTCGCGCTGTTTTTGTGGATTGCGATTCCACCAATAATCGATCAAGTCAACTCTTTAATTAGTAATGCCCCGCAACTAATCGGAAACCTAAAAAATAATTCGGTGATTGCAAGTCTTAATGAACATTATGCATTTATAGATACGTTGCAGAAGAAAGTCGATGAGAATATTCAAAACGGCCAAATTGCAATCGGTGCCTTTGGTGGGGTTATTGGAGTAGGAAAAGCTTTTATTTCCGGGACCTTTGCATTCCTCACTATCTTGGTACTTACTTTGTATTTCTTATCTTCGCTGCCAAAAGTTACGCAAATTGCTTATCGATTCGCACCAGCATCAAGAAGAGAGCGAATTTCTAAAATCTCAGATGCAATTATTGGCAGAATCGGCGCTTTCGTAGGTGGTCAAGTGAGCGTTTCTGCAATCGCCGGAATCGTTATGTTGATTGTGGCGCTAGTTTTAAAACTCGATTACAGCTTCGCACTTGGATTGACCGTGTTTATCTGTGGCTTGATCCCGATGATAGGGCACCTGCTTGGCATAACTATTTACACAATTGTCGCGCTTACAAATTCACCAACTACAGCATTGTTTGCTTTCGTGGCTTATGTGATTTATCAACAGATTGAGAATTACATAATCATGCCCAGAATAATGAGTAAATCACTATCAGTTCCAGGGCTTGTAACAATTATTGCGGCATTACTTGGAACTTCACTTTTGGGATTAATCGGCGCATTGCTAGCTGTGCCAATTGCGGCGGCAATACTGCTTATCGTTGAAGAAGTAGTTTTCCCAAGAACTGATAACTCTTA
>CALMJB010000050.1 GCA_937864205.1 uncultured Actinomycetes bacterium
CGCTTACCTTTTCGCAAGACCAAAAACCTTGAGTGCAAAAGGTGCCGGGATTCAGGGGTGAATCCTTCATCGGTAATCCGTTCATTATTTAAATAGGCACCACCCTCTTTAATTATGCGCCGGGCGGCCGACTTTGATTCAACTACCCCACTTTGCACAATCAAATCGACCCAGCTTGGAAATTTTCCATCTGATAACTCAGATTTCTTAAGGGATACCTTAGGTAGTTGCGACAACGCCGAAGCCAAAGTGGTCGCTTCAAGTTCAGAAATTTCACCTTGGCCAAATAATGCTTTTGCCGCCGCTTCTGCCTGCTGGCAACTTTTCTCACCGTGCACCAAAGTGGTCAGCTCTCGGGCTAGTTCCCGCTGAGCGGTTCTGGCTCCGGGGTCTTTTTTGAACTCGGCCAATATGGTTTCGATTTCGGCCTTTGATTTGAATGAGAAAACTTTTATGAAATTTTCAATATCGGCATCGGCGCTATTTATCCAATACTGATAGAACTCGTAAGGCGAGGTCAATTGCGGATCTAACCAAACTGTTCCAGATGCGGTTTTGCCAAATTTTGATCCATCAGATTTGGTGAGCAGTGGAAAAGTTAGAGCATGGCAGGTTTCACCAGTTACTTTTCTAATCAAATCCAAACCAGCGACGATATTGCCCCATTGATCACTACCGCCGATCTGCAAACGACAACCATTCCGACGAAACAGTTCTAGATAATCAAAGGCCTGCAGCACTTGATATGAGAACTCGGTGTATGAAATGCCTCCTGCTGATAATCGAGCCGCTACCGAATCTTTAGCCAACATTTGGTTCACTGAAAAGTGTTTGCCGATGTCTCTTAATAACTCTAAGGCTGAAACCGGTTTGGTCCATTCGAGATTGTTCGCCATAAGGGCGGCGTTACCTTGCGCTGAGAAATCTAAGAATCGTTCCAGTTGATTTCGGATTTTCTTCACCCAATCGGAAACAGTTGCTTCATCGTTTAGAGAACGCTCTTCATTTTTTCCACTGGGATCACCAACTAACCCCGTAGCGCCACCAACTAATGGAATCGGGGTATGCCCGGCTAACTGAAATCTCTTGAGCACCATAATCACTACTAAATTTCCGATGTGCAGTGATGGTGCAGTTGGATCGAAACCGGCATAGAGTGAAATTGGTTTTTTTAACGCCGATTGCAGCTCTGTAAAATCTGTTGATTGCGCAATTAGACCCCGCCATTTCAAATCGGCGAGTAAGCCATCATCGATTTTTTTACTCATTGCCTACCTATCAATATTTCGGTTCACCAGGAGAGTTTGCCCGATAACTCCTTCAACTGGTCGGAGAATTTCCGACCTAACTCTGATATTTCTAATTGATTTGCGGCGATCGCTTTGGCCACTGAATCGGGATTCGTGCCCATCGACGAAGATCTAGATTTAACCGCGCTTATCGGGTTTAGCAAGGACAATAAATCTGAATCTATGACATCTGCGAATTTGCGAAATTCAGCCAACGTTAGCGATTCCAAACTTCTCTGATTTTTCTCACAATAGGCAACTATTTCGCCACTTATGTGGTGTGCCTTTGCAAACGGAATTTTCTTAGTAACCAAATAATCTGCAATTTCAGTGGCGAGGGCAAAATCTGCAGTAGCATTTTTAGAAATATTTTCCGGAAGGAATTTGAGTTCTTTGACCATCCCAGTCATTGCATTCAGCATCAAAAGAAGTTGTTCAACCGAATCAAAGATCGGCTCTTTGTCTTCCTGTAGATCTCGATTGTATGCAAATGGCAAAGCCTTAATAGTTGCTAGAAAACCGGTTAGATTTCCGATGAATCGACCAGATTTTCCACGTATTAATTCCGCAACATCGGCATTTTTCTTTTGCGGCATGATCGATGATCCGGTGGCGAATCCATCAGAGACTTTTACCCATTTAAACTCTGAACTTGACCACAAAACGATCTCTTCAGATAAGCGAGATAAATGCAGAGCAATCATCGAATAAACAAATAGTGCTTCCGCAACAAAATCGCGATCAGAAACTGCATCAATACTGTTTTGCATGCTTTCTTTAAATCCCAGAGATTTAGCGGCAGCTTCTGGGCTTGGATTAAATTGGCTGCCGGCCAGTGCCGC
>CALMJB010000051.1 GCA_937864205.1 uncultured Actinomycetes bacterium
AATTGTGCAATTGCATGCAGCGCCGCCAACATACCTGAATCAGCCCGCCAAAATCTTTCAAAATAAAAGTGGCCAGAGTGCTCGCCACCGAATATTGCTCCGGTTTGCGCCATCATCTGCTTGATATATGAGTGTCCTACGCGACTGCGCAGTGCAGTGCCGCCATGTTCGGCAATCACTTCTGGCACCGCTCTTGATGAGATTAAGTTATAAATAATTTTGGAATTTGGGTTGCGGGCAAGTTCGGCGACTGCAATAAGCCCAGTTAAAGCCGAAGGGTTCACTAAATCGCCATTTTCATCAATTAAAAAGCAGCGATCGGCATCGCCATCAAAAGCTAAACCGATGTCGGCTTTTTCTTTTTTTACTCGTTTTTGCAAATCTTTCAGATTTTCTGGATCAATTGGATTTGCCTCATGATTTGGAAAAGTTCCATCCAATTCAAAGTACATCGGAATCAATTCAACATTTAACTTTTTCATCACTGCCGGCGCGGTATAACCAGCCATACCATTACCGGCATCAATCACGACTTTTAATTTTCTTTTGGTAAAAGTTTTTTCTGGAAACAAAGAGATTAAATAATCAACATACTCTGGCAACATATCTTTGGTTTTAATTAGACCCGCTGGCCGCATAGCCATCGGTGCACCATCCTCAATAATTTTTCTAATTAGTGCCAAACCAGATTCTTTACCGATTGGTTTTGCGCCACTTCGACAAAATTTCATGCCGTTGTATTCGGCAGGATTATGACTTGCGGTGAACATGACTCCGGGCAAATTCAATTTTCCGCTGGCGAAATAAAGCAGATCAGTAGATGCTAGACCGACTCGAATTACATCAAAACCTCTTGAACAAACTCCGTCGGCAAATGCACTGGCAAGTTCTTCAGATGATGGTCGCATGTCTTGGCCAATCAATACCGTTGCGCTTTCTCGTTCCATCTCTAAAAATGCGGCGAAGGCGACCCCTACTGAGAAAGTGAACTCTGGCGTAATTTCTTTTTTTACTAAACCACGGATGTCATAAGCCTTTATGACTTTATCTAGATCCAATGGCACAGTCATTGTTAGATTTTTAGAAAAAATTAATTTGAAGGCAGCACACGCAAATGTCCACGTCTGCCAAGTTCTGGAGTGGATTGCGACTGTGGTTTAGTTTCACTGGCAACCTCTCTTACTGCATCTGCAATGGCCATCAAATCATCTTCGCTTGGCCCGGCAAAATTTGCATCGGCGGCAGGTTTAATTACTTGCCAACCATTTGGCACAGTTAAGCGTTGCGCATGATGAGCACATAAATCATATGAATGTGGTTCTGCAAAAGTTGCCAGCGGACCAAGTACCGCGGTTGAGTCGGCGTATATGTAAGTCAAAGTTTGCACCGCTGAAGTTGTGCAGCCGGCTCGTGAACAAACTCGGCCAATTTTTTTCCTCATGAAAAGAGATTAGCGTGGGTTTTATATAAAACGTTGGATTTAACCACGGGAAATCACGCGAGCATCAATAATTGGTGCAGAAGTGGTTTCTAGACGCGCACCGTTGTTGAGTGGAATATAAGTTGTACCAATTCCAGATCCGGTAGTTTCAGGCAAAATCATTAATCCGCCAAAGGTTTTTGGTTTGTTACTCGTAATTTGAAATTGGTTGATTGCACCTGGAGCGAGCCAGCTGGCAAAGTTTTGCCCAGAAATATTTTGAGTTCCTTTCTTGCCATTGCTTTGAGTGTAATTAATTTGAACATTTATTTGATCGCCAGCAAAGTTAAAAACCGGTTGAGATCCTGCCAAATTTGCAGAGAATTGGGTTAACTCCTCTGCCATGCCAGCCCAAGCGATTTCAAAATTATTTCCAAACTTAAATTGACTTAGCACGGAAGCAAAAATTGGCTGATCGGAATTAATTTTTACACCAAACGGTTTATTTCCGGTAGCAAAGGTAAATGGCAGATCAATCGTTTTTTGTTGTGCGATTGTGCGTTGCGAAAATCCCAGCGGAACAAATGATCCATCAGCAGTATTAACTTCCACATCAACATTTGCATCGATATTTCCTGGAACAAATAGTCGAAGGGTGTGATTTGCTTGGTTATTTCCGGTTACTAATTTGCCAGTTAAATCTGAAATACCAGGTATGTAAACAGTGGTTTGTGGATTAGTAATCGGCGGAACATAATCGGCGCCAAGTGATTTCAAACCACGGTTTCTTTGATCAATTAGAAAACTACTGATTCGGCCTGCTCGAGTTTGCACATGTGTAGTGAGATTTTCTTGTCCGGGAGCTAGCGAATCTAATCCAATAGTTAATTCTGAGTTTGGTGAAATCGTGTAACTATTCTTACCAGCTAACCCGTTGCTTGAAAAAACTGTGACATCGATAATCGAATTACTCAACCCACTGTTAACGACAATTAATTGAGATTTTGAGGTTAAAGACCCAGAACCACCTAAGAACCATTCGTCACCATCGCTAATTGAACAAGTGGTGGCAACTTTCCAGCCAGAGTTTGCAAACAACAATGTATTTGAAGAATTTCCCGAAACCAAGATTGGACCATTTTGCACTGCAACAGTGGTTGCATTTGTGCTTTTGAAAGCGATTGATTTTGGCGAGATATTTCTAATCTTCAAATCTTTCTTAAATAATGTTGCAACGCTTGGAGTTGAAATATTGGGACAAGCGGTTGCTGGATAACTGGTTGTTACGGTGCTGACTTTCCGAGAATTTGGTACCAAGTAACTAGCCAACAACAACATAAACGAAACCCCAATAGCAATTAACGCAGTTCGATTAATTCTCATGCCAGTTGCGCAATCTCTATCTCTTTACGTTTCTTGCCCGCGGGTAGAGCCAGCACCAAAATCACAAAAATTAGGAAAAATTGCAAAGAAAGCCAGGCTCTGCGGCTTGTGCCATTAAAAGATAAGAAGATCTCACCGGGTTCATCAATTGCAAATGTTGGCAAGCCATCTGCAGTTCGATTGGGTTTAATTAATTTGCCATTATTTAAGATTTGCCAATTTGAACTGAAGTTTTCCGCTAAAACTATTTGACCAACCGTACCGACGCTTCCTTGCAGATTGATTTCGCCAGATTCCAAAGCAAACTTTTGATTTGTCTTGTCGACAAAGGTAACTCGAGAGTTTGCATTTACTACTCGCCAAACCAAACCATCTTTAGTTGCAGAATTGCGCTCAAATCCGCCTTGACCATCAATTAATCTTGCAAGATTTTCATCGATGGGATTTTTCAAAAATAAATAGGAGATGCCGTATTCACCAAGCACTGCACTTGCAGTTACATCACTGCCGGCAACCATTTGATTTATGGCCTTCTCAACATTTACCGGAGTTTTCGTGGCGATATCTGGGTCACCAAGTTGTAAATCGCCAGCCCGAGTTACGAAGTATCGCCACTGTTCTTGCGCTTTACCTAATACCAACAATTTTGGTTTTGCTGGTGATTTAGCCAAATCAGTTAGAAATGCTGGCACAACTTGTTCTTGATTAGTTTTCATCGGTGAATTTGCGCCCGCGCTTACTATCCAAATTAAATTAAGGGTTAATGAAATAGCGGTTAACCCGGCCAGAACTGCCGAAATTAAATGTTTTATTCCAAATGCAAAATTCTTTAAATTAGGAATTTCTGATTGCGCAATCGAGGCAATACTAAATAGAGATAATAATTGTGCAAACACCAATATTGGTCCACAAAATACTTGATAGTCAGAGGTGGAATTACCGTTTAATGAAATCGTGGAAAGTAAAACTGCAACACTCGTGCTTATGATTCCAATTAATCCAAAACTGGCCATGCGGTGATTGAAGAGTGCAACCAATAAAAACAATACGAATGGGAATGCAATCCAAATTGGTGGTGCTCCAAGTCCACCGGGATTCATTAGCAACATTGGCCATCTTCGATCTGATGTGAAAGCCAATCCGGGTTCTAGCAAGAATCTACTTGGATGAATTAAGAGTGATAACGACCAAGGAATTGTAAGAATCAAAGGTGTGAATATGTAAACCGCCCGCTTTTTGAACTCATCCCGATCTAGGGTATGAAAAACCTCGCGTAAATCTAATGTTTGTGGGTTGGGTGCGAAATTTAAATATCTAATCAAAAAATAGGTTATGTGCAATAAGCACCAGCAGGCTAGAAATAAAGGTGAGAATGCTGCGGTTAGCCCGGCTACCGATGAAATCGTAAAGATCCTGCGCCAACTTAAATCAACTATCTCACGCCGATGTTTAGATAGCGTAAAAATTACTGGTAACGCTATAGCGACAACGATTGTGCCAATTCGACCTTGATTTATTGCAGTTGTCACGACTGGTGAGTATGAATAAATCATTGCTAATGCGAAAGCTAAATATCTATTTAAATTAAATCGCTGAGCTGATCTATAACTTAACCAGAACAAAATCGATGGTGTAATCCAGAAAAACAACCATAAGAAAACTTGTGGATTACCTAATGTAAAAATGGAGAACGCAGAAATTACCGCTAGCCATACCGGTGCCGGAGAGCTCGTACCCAACCCAACGATGTGCCACGGTTCTAGGAATTTACCGAATAATTCCCGCGCACTTTCCGGAGCAACCGGCAATGCCCCGCCAGATAAATTTCCAATTCGATTGCGAGCATAAAACAGATTTATTACAAATGTAATAAGTAAACCAAAAAGTAATGGCCGATTTGAGAGCGCTCGCAATCTGGCAAACCGTGCTCTTGGTACAAACTCAATCTCATCAAAACTTTCATCCATCACACCAATGTCGGCATAATCTCGCGGCTTAATTCGCTCTTGTAAATACTCTGGAATTCGAAATGGTTTAGTAATTGCATTAATTGATCGAACAATGGTCGCTCGAATTAAAATACCGCGTTTTGGAATGAATGGTTTGATGATTCGTGGCGATAACAATTTCTGCGATCTACGTTGTCTGCGAGAATTTATTAGATCTTGTGGTTTGAAAAGTAATAAACCAACTGCTGCGATTTCATCGCCCGCATATCCGGGAAGTTTTGCCAACAAGTAAACAATCGAACGACCTATTGCAGCGGTGATTAATTGCAAAAAGATCCAGGGCAGCAACCACCAACTTGAATTTGCCAACATCACGAAAGCGGCATTTCTTCGATCTAACAACAATGGTCTATGTAACAGTGCATCTTTCACATCAATTGATCGACGTTCATTTGTAGCCGCCTCTGCGTGATAAACCGCGGCACTACCGACGCGAATCACGCTATAGCCGGCGACATGAGCGCGCCAACCTAAATCAACATCATCTCTAAATAATTCCAGGCTGGGATCAAATCCTCCGAGTTGCTCAAATACATCCCGTTTAATCAACATTCCGGCAGTACTTACTGCTAATACCTCTTTAACATCATCATGTTGTCCTTGATCATGTTCGCGTACTTCCATTCCAGTCCAACGAGTTCCGTTTTCGGCAATGCTGACGCCAGCCTCCAAAATATGTTTACGATCATGCCAACCCAATATTTTCGGACCGGCAATCGCGACCTGCGGACGTTCTGCCACGGCGGTCAAAAGATTCTCTAGAGCTTCTCGTCTTGGGGCACTGTCATCATGCAAAATCCAGAGCCACTCCTCCGGTTCTGATTTAATTTGTGCGGCACCATTTATAAATGTGCCATTAGAAGTGCCATTAGATATTTTTGGCGTTGCATTTACCGCAGCGACAACCGCTGCACCAAAACCCTTTTGTCGATCCTGTTCGATTACCGGAATACCGGCGTTCTTAAGTAGTCGTACCGAAAGATCGGTAGAACCATTATCGACCGCAATAATTTGATTTGGCAATCGATGTTGCGCCGAGATGGCAGCTACTGTTTCAGCTAACCAGGTTGCCCCATCATGTGAGACAACAATTGCGGTTACAAAAAATTCGCGGTTTTCAGCCACTCGCTATTCTAAGCAGGGCGACGCTTTAACCTACGACGTTCCCGTTCAGATAGCCCGCCCCAGATGCCAAATCTCTCATCATGAGCGAGTGCGTACTCAAGGCACTCGGCACGAACCTCACATGACATACAAACCCGCTTTGCCTCGCGGGTAGAACCGCCTTTTTCGGGGAAAAATGCTTCTGGATCGGTTTGTGCGCAAAGCGCACGTTCTTGCCAAGTTAGTTCCTCTGGTGAAATTATCAAAGCTGGTAAATCATTAATTTGATTTGCCCGCGCTTCTTTCATTTTTTCCCCTATTCAATACTTTTCAATATTTTTCAATATTTTTCGATTTCTACCCGGTACCTGAATTGATACAGCTATTAAATCGACTGGGAGAATTACACGCGTGTAAGCCCTTTGTGTCAAGTTAAAAGCGGGGTAAATGCCGGGTTAATCTGACTGAATTTAGTGAAAAAAATCGCCTTTATTTTGGCGAAAACCCAATGTAATTATTGATAATGATGGTTCCGGCTGGAATTTGCGCAAAATCTGCAACGATTGAACTCTCAATCTGACAATTAGATCCAATTTTTGCGCCGGTTCCTATAATCGATGATCGAACCTGACATTTTTCCGCAATCGTCACATCACTTTCGATTACCGTGCCACCATCGATCTTGGAACTTGCATCAATTTTTGCTCCGGATTTTATTAAAGCGTTTGGATAATTCTTATTAGTGCTATTTCGCAAATCAAATGCTGGGGATTTAAATTTTCCGGTGACAATATCCGTTGAGGCTTTGAGTAACGCTTGAGGATTTCCGATATCTAACCAGTAGTTCTTATCTACAAATCCAAAAATCTTTCGTCCTCGGTTTAGTAACTCTGGAAATGTTTCCCGCTCAACACTGACTACTTTGTTTGCGGAGATCTCTTCAATCACGGAACGATTGAAAATATAGCAACCGGCATTTATTAGATTGCTGGGTGGATTTTCCATCTTTTCATTAAAGCTCATCACCTGGTTTTTCTTATTCAAAACTACCGAGCCATATGCTCTAGCATCTAGAACTTGGGTGAGATAAAGCGTTACATCTGCACTTTGATCTTGGTGAAATTTAATCTGCTTTTTTAGATCATGTCCGCTTAACACATCGCCATTGAATACAACAACTAGGTCACACGCATTCAGTTGCATTGCGGCAAGTTTGATACCGCCTCCGGTGCCGAGTGCAGTTTGTTCGACCGAATATTTAATTTCAATTCCGAACTTTTCACCAGTGCCAAAATATGGATTAAATACTTCAGATAAATAACTTGTGGCTAGGACAATTTCTGAGACATTTGCCGCTTTAGCTTTGAGAATTTGATGTTCGGTAAATGGAACTCCGGCTACTTTCAACATGGGTTTTGGAGTACTGAAGGTGAGCGGGGCGAGCCGAGTACCAAATCCGCCCACTAATAAAATCGCGCCAACTCTTACTGAAGGAGTTTTCGCTTGCCTGATTTTCAACGGTCGTTTACTGGTCGTTGAGTCATTGCTAAATAGCTGTGAAAACCAGCGCAAGATTGTTCGGATCATTGATAGCTCAACTCTTAATTCGTTCTACAACTTGATCAATTTGATTGTCGGTAGCGGTTAAGGCGATTCGAATAAATTCGGAAGCTCCATAAAATCTACCCGGTGTAACCAAAACACCTTTTTTAGCAAACCATTCCACAATCTTTAAATCTTCTTTCAAATTATCGGCAGAGTGTTTACACCAAATATAAATTGCCGCCTCGCTATGTTCGATAATAAAGCCAGCTGCAATCAACACCGAAAGTAATTTCTTTCTTCGCATTTCATAAATCGCCGCTTGATTTTTAACATGAGCAAAATTCGACAGCGCCGCGACCATCGCAGTTTGCACAATAGTCGGCACCATCATTCCAGCATGTTTTCGTACTTGTCTGATTTCGGCAATTAAGTTTGCATCTCCCACTACAAACGCAGCGCGATATCCAGCCATGTTCGAAGATTTAGATAATGAATGCACGGCGATGATGTTTTCATTATTTCCATTTGCTAATTCCAAGATTGACTTTTTTCCACCAAAATGTAAATAACACTCATCGCTGGCCAATACTGCATTATTTTTACGTGCCCAGTTAATTGCATTTAGTAAAACTTGATCAGATAAAACTTCACCGGTCGGATTCGCCGGAGAATTAAGCCAAGCTAAATCTGCAACTGGCCACGAACTTGGTTCTGAATCGACTGCGATGGCATTACTACCGGCAATCTTTGCCCCGACTAGATATGTTGGATACGAAATACGTGGATACAAAACATTTTTACTTTCTAATACCGATGGCAACCACGCAATAAATTCCTTTGATCCAATTATTGGCAAGACATCAAATTCACCTTTTACTCCTAAAATTTCTTGCGCAAATTTTCTTAATGTTTCAACTAACTCAGAACTGCCAGCAGTTAATGGATAACCGGGCGCATTTAATTTTTTTGAAACTGCAGATTGAATAAAATCTGGAGTTGCATCAACTGGCGTACCTTGCGAAAGATCTACAAAATCAAAACCAGAGGTTTGGGCGATCTTTGAAAATGGTTTTAATTCATCCCAGGGAAAATCTGGTAAGGATTGGGATTTCATTTCATTAAATCCGCACCAGTTAAATCATTCAGCTTTTTGAGGTGGTAACGCCTTTACCGATTCATGGTCTTTACCGGTTGGCCCCATCTTGGCAGCGCCACCAGGAGATCCGATTTCAACAAAGAACTTTGAATTGATTTCGCCAAACTCTTTCCATTGGCTGGGTACATCATCTTCGTAATAAATTGCATCAACCGGGCAGACCGGCTCACACGCCCCGCAATCAACACATTCATCCGGCTGGATATAGAGCATTCGATTGCCCTCATAAATACAGTCAACTGGACACTCTTCGATGCAGGATTTGTCCTTCACATCTACGCAGGGTTGGGCAATTATGTAAGTCATGTCCTAATAATATCTACAAGATATATCGGTCAGAATAGCGCCCATGCCGTTCAAATTACCTTCGGAATCAGAGATTGGTCAGCGGGTCAGTATCAGGTTAAATGAAAAAACTGGCGGCTTTCGCGATGTTTTAGGGGTTTTAGAAAGCATCAACTCGGTACGAAAACATAATGGTGATCTAATTAATTTTGATCCCGGACAGATTTTCGTTTGGAAGGTAGTGCCACCTAAAAAGGAAGTAATGGATAACACCACAAATGTAAAGGTGTTTGACACTAAATCCCGAAAAGTAAGTCTTATCAAACAAAGCAATCAAAAGGCAGTTCGTATCTATGCCTGCGGCCCCACGGTTTATCGCGATGCACATGTCGGCAACATGCGTACCTTTTTATTAACAGATTTGGTTGTCCGGACATTGGAATTTTTTGGATTTGAAACTGTAGTAATTCAAAACATCACAGATGTTGGCCATATGACGGAAAATCTAGAAGATAAAATGTTGGCGCAAGCAAAACTCGAATCAAGATCTGCCTTAGATATCGCTCGAGATTACGAAGCAAGATTTCACCAAGATCTGGCGCTACTTAACATCAGAAAAGCCGATAAATATCCGCGCGCCAGTGAAACCATCGATTTAATGTTTGAGCTGATTACTAATTTAATAAAGAAAGAAAATGCCTACGTGGGCAGTGACCAAAGTGTTTACTTTGACGCTAACTCTTTTGAAAGTTATGGTGCGATTTCCGGTAATCGACTTGATTCCCTGCAACCTGGACACCGCTATGAATACACAGAAGATGGCAGCAAGAGATTTCATGCCGATTGGGCTTTATGGAAAATCGCACCAAATCGCACCGAGATGGTTTGGTCTTCACCTTGGGGCGTGGGATTTCCCGGTTGGCACATTGAGTGTTCGGCAATGAGTATGCATTACTTAGATAATTTCGTAGATTTGCATGTCGGTGGAATCGATCTGCGCTTTCCACATCATGAGAATGAACGTGCTCAATCAAATTGCGCAATTGCAAATGGAAAATCTGATGAAGCGGTAGACATTTGGCTGCATGGTGAGCATCTACTGTTTGAAGGTCGCAAGATGGCAAAAAGCAGTATGAATGTTGTATTGGTAAAAGATTTACAAAGTCGCAATTTAGATCCGCTATCTCTGCGGTTATGTTTTTTGGAAAATCGATACCGCAGTCAAATGGATTTGAGTTGGAATTCGCTGATGGCTGCCGATCAGACCATCACCAGGTGGCGCAATAAATATCAAGAATGGAAAAACGATAACAGCGGGGCAAACCAAAAGCAGATCAATGAAATAATTGAGAAAATTGCGGCAGATTTTGCAAATGATTTGGACACGCCACGTGCCATGCAACAGTTACGTCGAGTTGAAAAAGATTTAGATTTAACGAATTCTGAAAAAGCCAAGATTTTTGAAATCAGTGATCAGTTACTTGGATTAGATTTAACTAAGGAATCAAACAGCTCACTATCGATTAGCGATTTAAGCGATCAACAACGGGAATTGTTGAAACTGCGTGAAACGGCCCGGGCTAGTGGTGATTTCAAGGCCAGCGATGAATTGCGAGATCAGCTCGGCAATTTAGGAATTGAAGTTCAAGATACAAAATCTGGACAAACGTGGAAATTTAGAAAAGGTTAAATTCCTTTTCTTACAATTGAAAATAGCGCAATTAAAAAACCACCAATTAAATACAAATTTCCATAATTGTTTGAATAGATAAGTAATTCTTCGCCCTGCCCAATTGTGCCGGCTCTAATCACCACAAAATTCCAAGCCAGAAAAACTACCACTTGATAGCGACGCGCAATTTGGGATGATCGGGCGATTTGAAAACCTAGATAAGTAAGTATCAAACTGGCAATCAAACCAAATGGTTTCCAGGAGTTATGCAGTAAAACTCCAGCGGCAGCTATGAATACACCTTGCAAGATTGCTTTTAAGTAGCGCATGTTTTATTTGGTTTAAAAAGTTCCGGCAAACAAATCGGTTTCGCGCCCAGCTGAATCAAATGGCGCAGCTCGATTTCCTCGAACTAATGTGTAGTACTCATCGGCGAAGACCGACATTCCTAAATTGTTTGATAATGCAAAAAACGGCCCATCGAGTGAAATTTGGGTGGCATGCGCCGCCATTGCGGCCATCTTTCGATCAACAAATTCTGGTGCACTAACCAGCGAAGTAACTAGCTCATCTGGTTTGGCAAAGGGCAGATCATCAACATTATCTGTGCCAAAAAAATCACTGCCAATCTCTTTCATTTTGGCAATACCTTGCGCAAGAACCGACTTTGGCATGGTATTCCAATATATTTTTTGAATACTCCAGCCAGCAGCATCTGCTAATTCTGCTGCCCGCATCGCCACTAAATGCGCTTTGATGTGATCTGGATGTCCATATCCGCCGATTTCATCGTAAGTGATCATCACCTGCGGCTTGATTTCTAAAATAATTTTCAACAATTTTTGTGCCGCCACATTTAAATCTGCATTCCAAAAAACATCACTACGTTGATTTTGTTTACTACCCATCATGCCGCTGTCTCGCCAAACTACCTCTGGTTCACCTAAGAATCGATGATCGGTTACGCCAAGTTTGCTCATGGCAAGTGATAATTCTTTGATTCGTTCTTGACCTAATTGATCGGTTTGATTACTGGCTAAATGTGCAAGCTCTGAAACTAAAACTTCGCCTTCTTCGCCTCGAGTGCAGGTAATTAAAGTTACTTTTGCTCCGGCAGCAACATATTTGGCCATAGTTACGCCGTTATTTATTGTTTCATCATCTGGATGTGCGTGAACTAATAACAAACGCTTATTTGATAAATTTGTGGAATCAGATGACATATTCGCAAATATAATCTATGTAAACAAATTTCTTCACATTTTTTCAGATTTGTTGTAATTCATGAACCTATTTTCAAAAATCTGGCTTTTTACTCGGTATAAATTCAGGCTTTCTACCCAAAAAATAATTACTACTAGAATTCTTTACCTGATTGAAGGTTTGTTGGAAAGCAGGTGTGCAAATGGAATCTGATAAAAATGCTCGGCTACCGCGCGATGAGCGCCGAGCCCAATTGCTTACTGCAGCGCTAGAAGTTTTTACTTCAGTTGGTTATCACGCAGCCGCAATGGATGAAATCGCCGATCGCGCCAATGTCAGCAAACCTGTGTTGTACCAACATTTTCCCTCTAAATTACATTTATACCTGGCAGTCTTGGATATTCATATTGATTCTCTAGTTTTCGCAATACAAAAAGCAATTGCATCTACTCAAAACAACAACGACCGAGTTCGTGCCACCGTTGAGGCATATTTTGGTTTCATTGAAAGTGAAGGAGAAGCGTTTCGATTACTTTTTGAGGGCGACATGAATCAAGAACCGCAAGTTCGAGAGAGATTGAATCGAATGACTTATGACTGTGCCGCAGCAATCAGTGCGGTAATTTCATTAGATACCGGTTTATCTAAAAATGATTCGATGATGCTTGCAGTTGGAATTATCGGAAATGTGCAAAGTGCGGCTCGGCATTGGCTAGAACGCGATGGCAAAATCGATCATAAGAGCGCAAATGAGTTGATGATGAACCTGATTTGGCGAGGCATCTCTGGTTTCCCAAAATCGACCAGAGCCTAATTCAATTGGAATTTAAACACTTACTTACATAAACTAAATTCATGGCGACAAAATCAAAATCATCGAAAACTGAGGTACGCATTGGAATTTCTGATTCCAATCAGGAACTAAATATTGAATGTGCTAATTCCCAAGATGAAGTTGTGAAATCGGTCAGCGAAGCACTGAATTCGAATCAAACCTTAAATTTAAGTGACACAAAAGGTCGTCAGATTTTGATTTCGCCGAGCAAGATTGCTTTTGTAGAAGTTGGCCAATCATCTGAGCGAAAAGTCGGATTCGCAGCCGATTAATTAAGCAAGAAATAAGTGAGCTCGCGATACTCACTTCCCAATTGAGATCCTTTTTCAATTGAGATAGCGTGGATGTGTTTTAGTGAACCCATCGCAAATAATTGTGGATTAGCTATATTTATTTGAGTATCAATTGCGGAAAATTGCTTAGCTAGTAATTGTTGATAAGCGGTTGCCGCATCACTGTTGTTCCAATTTAATGTTAAAAGTTTGATTTTAGATTTATCATCGACAAAATCTGAAAGAAGTTGAACTCCACGGGCGGCATTAATCGAACCATCACAAGGTGCGATTACTAAGTCTGCAATATTCAAAAGGTTTTTATAACCAGTTGAATAATTTGATGGCGTATCAATTACAGTCAATTCATAATCTGCCAAACTGCCGATATTTAACTGGCCGGCAAAATTAATGGTGCGGGCAGAACTGGCTAGAAAATCAAAGCGTTCGGATGTGCGCAGGATTGCTAACTCGAGACTGACCTGTCCTTTGCTAACTTCAAGCAAGGTAGCGCGAGGATTTTCCACCCCTAAATTGCTAGTTAAAGTCGCTTTTGGATCGGCATCTATAAGTAAAACTTTTCGACCATACTCTGCCGCCGCTACCGAAATGGCATGTGCGGTGGTGGTTTTAGCAGTGCCACCGATTGGGTTTGCCACTGTGATTATCTTTTTCATATTTTTTTAAATTTGTATTTGATATTTTTCTTAAACGTTACGTTCGGCAGCAACTAGTTGAACAGGTTTGCGAAAAAACTCTGGCAACACAAACAAAGATTTACGTAAAGTTTTCAATGCCACATCAGTTACCAGCTCTTGTCCTGGAAAACTTGGCCAGTTATAAAGTTTACGAGCCCATTTTGGCAGGCTGGCCGCTGCCAATGTGGCAATCGCTCCCCAAGTTGGAGCGGCTGGTGTGGCTAATCGAATGAAAGTTGGCATCGGTGGAATTGCAATAAAAAGGGCGGCTCGTTTTGCATCTTCACTCGCCATCAATTCTGGTTTTATATCTAAGAAGTATTGCTGCAATTGTGAATAAGAATTTGGCGTATCGATTTTTGAAATTCCAACTAATTCTGCAAACTTGACCATCTCAAATACATAATCATCTTTTTCTTGGTTGGTTAAATTAAATCCAGATCTAATCGCAACATCTAAGAAAGCATCAACCATTGCCATGTGCACCCAAAGTAAAAGTTTTGGGTCATCTAATTTTAATTTCTCATGTACGTTGCGTACTCGCTGCGCCAATTTATCCGCTTCAGCTATCGGTGAATAAGTTAAAGTTGCAACGTAATCACCAGTTCGTTGCAATCTGCCCCAAGCATCTTCCCGAAAATTTGAATGTGCCGCCACCCCAGCCATCGCTTCTGGATGTAATGCTTGTTGTAAAAGCGCACGTAATCCGCCAACCAACATCGCCGGATCAGCGTGCAATCGATAGACCACGCTATCTTTTTTAAAATAACTTTCGCTCATCGCTGGATTACTCGGCGGGCATTTGCCCGGGCTTCAAGTTTTTCCCACTCCTCTGGTGCTGTAACAAACTCGGCGAGTTTATTTAATTTACCGTTGCCATGATAATCACTTGATCCAGTTACGGCGAGTTGATTTTTTCTAGCAAAATCAATTAATTGCTCTTGCTCACTTTGATTATTATCCCGATGAAATACTTCAATGCCATCTAATCCGGCAGAGACTAATTGCTGAAAATCTAACTCATCTATTACTTGACCGCGCCGATCTGCCAATGGATGCGCAATCACAGCTACGCCACCAGCCTGCTTAATCAAAGCAATAGCCTCATGCGGTTTTGGCGAATAGTGCGAAACATAATATTTAGAGCGATTGTGCAAAATCTGTGAAAAAACTTCATCGCGGGAATTGAAGTAACCTTTTTTAACTAATGCATCGGCAAGATGAGGTCGACCTAATGTAGCTCCATCTGCCAGCTGTTCTAAAACATCTGACATTTCAATTTGTATTCCGGCACCGCGAAGTCTTGCCAATATTTTTTCCATACGACCAATGCGATTTTCGCGAGTATTTGCCATGACCGTTTGTAACTCAGTATTGGCAAGATCAAAAAGTAAACCGAGAATATGCACACTTGTACCGTTTTCAGTCTGACAAGATATTTCAGCGCCCGGAACTAATTTCATATTAGATGTACTTCCCAACAGTGTGACAATTGCTTCGTTTATTCCAGCAGTTGAATCATGATCGGTTATTGCCAGCACCGAAATTTTTTCGGCGAGCGCTTTTTGTATTAACGCTGCCGGTGAGTCGGTGCCGTCACTGATATTGGTGTGGGTATGAAGATCAATCACTAGTTAAATTTACTTTAATTTCGTTGCGAGCTAAGCACAAACAAAGTACAACCAAATATCAATCCGATTAAGCCCGGAATGATTGCTGCTGGTGGAGTTTGATCAAGCCAAAAAAATGCCAATATGGCACTCACTGGAACTTCGAAAAAGACCACCAATGAAACCACCGCCGGTGAAACCCGTTTTAATGAAAAATTAAACATGGTGTGCCCCATGATTTGCGCACCCAGAATCAGCAATGCCAGCAGTAACCATTCACCGCTTGCAAAACCAGTAAGTGGTGAGTTACTAAGTAAAGCGATCACTAATACCGTCATTGCACAAAAGAAATAACAAACAGTTGTGAATGTCGAAGTGGATACATCTCGCTGAACTTTTGCGCCAACCATCATGTAAAGCGCAGCTAATGCCGCACCAATTAAAGCGTACATATCTCCCTTGAAAGTTTGGAAAGAGATACTTAAATCAATTCCAGAAATTAATAAAACCGATAGAAACGCAATCCACATGCCGACCCAAGATTTTTTAGAAATATAACTTCCAGTTGAACGAACGAACAGTGCGGTAAATATCGGCTGTAACGCGGTGATGGCTGTGCCACTGGCAACAGAGGTCAATCGCATGGCTTGAAAGAATCCGATGAAATGAAAACCTAAAAGCAGACCGGCCAAGATCGACCATTTAATAGCTACCCGCTGAGATTTGTTTTTCCATTCTGCTCGATAGATCGCAAATGGCGCCATGATCAAAGCACCAAGCAAGTTTCGCCAAAAAATAAGGGTCGGCACCGGCATCAAACTTTTGGCGATTATTGGTCCCGATGAACCAATTCCGATGATTCCCGATATTAAAAATGGAATATCACGACCAGATGGCATTTTGATGTGGCCAGATTCTGCAGAGGAACGAAAAGATTGAGATTTTGGTTGGTTATTTGCTGGCTCCATAAATTAAAGATACCTGAGCAGTGGATGGTTCAGGTTAAACTTAGCCTTAGGCAAAATGTCAGTAATAATCTTCTATTGATTTTTCTGATGAATATATGACTTCATATATTTAAAACTAAAGTTGATTGGAATTAATGGACGGGGCAAGTCATGATCCAAAGTGGATTAAATCGCGTTTTCATCGCCCGTCTTGCTGGCACACCAGTATTTGACCCAAACGGCGATCAAGTTGGAAAAGTAAGAGATGTAGTTGTAACGCTACGCGCAAATAACCAACCACCACGAGTGCTTGGTTTAGCGGTAGAAGTTCCACCGCGGCGAAGAATCTTTGTCCCGATAACTCGCGTTACAGCAATCGATAACGGCACCGTTGTAATAACTGGTCTGCTGAATATGCGCAGATTTGAACAGCGCTCGACAGAAACTTTGGTGCTGGCAGAGATTCTCGACCAAACTGTGAAAATTGTTCAAGCTGATCAAAATTTCGCTGCCAATGAAAAAGTTGTAATTGAAGATGTGGCGATGGAAATGGCTAAAACATCCGATTGGTTTTTAGAAAAAGTTCACGTTATGAAACGTGGCACCGGTTTTCGCAGACGGGGCGCATCAGCGACCGTTGCATGGAGTGAAATTTCTGGAATAAATGTTGCCGAAGGTAATCAAGGCACATCAAATCTATTATCAACTTTCACCAATTTAAAAGCGGCCGATTTGGCACATGCGATTCATTCATTAACGTTAAAGCGCAGAGCTGAAGTTGCTCGCGCTCTTGATGATGAACGGTTAGCTGATGTATTGCAAGAAATGGATGAAAACGATCGAGTGGAATTATTAGCAGAATTAGATCGCGAACGTGCCGCAGATGTCATTGGCGAAATGGAACCAGATGATGCTGCAGATCTTTTGCGCGAAGTTGGTAAAGATAAAGCAAAAGCACTTTTAGATTTAATGGAACCTGAAGATGCTGAAGATGTTGCCCGCCTTATGAAGTATGAAGATTATTCCGCCGGTGGAATGATGACTACCGAACCAATTGTGTTAACGGCAGATTCCACAGTTGCAGAGGCTTTGGCATTTATCCGACAAGCAGAAATTGCACCAGGGCTCGCTTCTCAGGTTTATGTATGTAGACAACCGCTGGAAACACCAACTGGAAAATTTGTCGGTGTAGTGCACTTTCAAAAACTATTACGCGAACCGCCCGCCACATTGCTCGGAGCAATCGTTGATAAAGAGGCTGTGACACTGCAGCCAAATGCCGACATAAACACAGTTTCATCAATGTTGGCCAGCTACAACTTACTTTCTATGCCAGTCGTTGATGAAAATGATCGCTTAATTGGAGTTGTAACCGTTGATGACGTACTAGATCACTTATTGCCAGAAAATTGGCGACATAAAGAAGATATTCGGGTGAAGTGATGAATCGAAAAATTACGCGTAACTCACTTGAAGTTCCTCGCGAAGCGCGCCGAAGCTTAAAACCTAGTTACGACCCAGAAGCTTTTGGACGCTGGTCAGAACGGTTTGCCAGATTCTTAGGAACTGCCCGGTTCCTGGTTTATATGACGGTATTTGTACTTTCTTGGGTGGCTTGGAATTGTCTTGCCCCAAAACATTTGCGCTTTGATGAGTACCCATTTATTTTCTTAACGTTACTTCTTTCATTGCAAGCCTCTTATGCTGCGCCGTTGATTTTGCTTGCGCAGAATCGGCAAACTGATCGTGATCGAATCGAAGCTGCGGCAGACCGCGATCGGGATGAGCGAAATCTGGCCGACACTGAATATCTAGCCCGCGAACTGGCGAGTTTGCGAAAGAGTTTAAGTGAAGTTGCTACCCGTGAATTTATCAAAGATGAACTAGCAGAACTTTCGAGCAAACTTAAGAAGAAATCAGGTAGCAAGTCCTAATTTGACGCCGACTAAAGATTTTGGTCGAATCGAAATCTGATTCAAAATATCTTTAAAAATTTGGTTGATTTTCTCATCGACTAACACAATTGGTTCGCCATTATCTCCGCCAGTTCGAAGCGCAACTGTAAATGGCACTTTTGCAATCAATGGCACATTTGCACCAACTAAATCACTCAGGCGCTTTGCAGTTTCGGCACCGCCACCGGAACCAAATAAATTAATAGTCTCGCCACATTTTGGACAAGGTGCGTCCGACATATTTTCAACTACTCCCAAAATGTGCTGCTTAATTTGATGTGCTACCCGACCGGCACGTTCGGCAACTTCTGCGGCGGCAATTTGCGGAGTTGTTACGACCAAGATTTCACTAGCTGGAATCAATTGACCTAATGAAATTGCAATGTCACCAGTTCCAGGTGGTAAATCTATGAGCAATAAATCTAGATCTCCCCAATAGGCATCGCTTAAAAGTTGTTCTAATACTCGATGCAGCAATGGTCCGCGATATGCAACTGGATCGCTACGTTCTGGTTTGAACATCTCCATCGAAACCACTTTTACGCCAAAATTTTCAACTGGAATAAAAGTTTGATCGATGGCAGTTGGTCTTTGGTCTAAAACTCCCATCAATCGTGGAATGGAATGTCCGTAAACATCGGCATCTAATATGCCGACTTTAAAACCCGCTTTTGCCGCGCTGACCGCCAAATTAACGGTGATAGAAGATTTTCCAACCCCACCCTTGCCAGATGCAATTCCAATCACTCGAGTAAGTGAATCTGGTTGTGCGAAGGGAATGAATTTTTCTCTACCGCCGCGAATTATTTTCTTTACATTATCCCGTTGTGCTTGTGACATAACTCCGAATTCAATTTCCAGTTTGCCACCAGGTAACTTGTTTAACTCTGCTTGTAATGCCGCTTGGATATCTTGCTGGATTTTATCTTTTAAGGGACATCCAGAAATCGTTAACAAAATACGAATCTTAATTAGATTATTTGTAATCTCTATTGTTTCAACCATGCCCAATTCAGTAATTGGTTTGTGCAGCTCTGGATCAATAACCTTTGAAAGAGCTTGTCGAATTTGGTTTTGCGCCTCGATGGTCATGAGATTAAAGAATATCGGGGTCGATCCGAGCTTTTTTGTCCGGCTCGGATTCCGCTTCTATGGCCGCCATCGAATCGATGATGTGCTTTTTCACAAAGCGTTTTGGATTTAAATCTTCTACCTGTAAATCTTCATAACCGGGACCAAGATTTTGTTTGATTTCATTAGTGGTGTTCTGTGCAAATTTTTTAAGTTTCAAAAGCATTCGGGCAGAATCCTGTGCAACTTTCGGCAGTTTATCTGGACCAACTAGCACTAATCCAAGAAATGCTAAAAATAGGAATTCCCCGCCCCCGATATTGAACATAAATGTTTACTGTTTCTTCGAAGCCGCTAAGGTCAGTGTCACCTGTCGAGTGATTGAGTTTCGAACATATTTCACAGTTACTTTATCGCCGACACTGTGTCGTCGAATCGCCACTATAAGTTCATCGCTGGAATTTATTTGTTGATCATCTATCGCAATGATTACATCACCAGGTTTTAATCCGGCTTTTTCCGCTGGTCCGCCCGGCAATATTGCATTTGATTGATTTGAAACTAACGCACCATCACCGGAATATCTAGAGTCAATTGAAACTCCGAGAATTGGATAAGTGGCAAAGCCATTTTTAATCAATTGATCAGCGGTCTTGCGGGCTTGATTTATTGGAATCGCAAAACCCAATCCAATCGAACCAGATTGTCCGCCAAAGGCAGATCCCAATGAAGCAATTGCGGAATTAACTCCGATAACTGCACCGGTTGCATCAACTAATGGTCCACCAGAATTTCCGGGATTGATTGCGGCATCGGTTTGCAACGCACTAATAAATGAACTTTCGCCAGAACCATTGCCAGCTGTAACCGGCCGATTCTTTGCGCTAATGATTCCGCTGGTAACTGTTCCAGCTAAACCAAGTGGGGAACCAATTGCAATTACCGCATCGCCAACTGCCACCTTGTCGCTATCGCCAAATTGCAATGCCGCCGCATCAACTAAATCGGTTTTTAGAACCGCTAAATCATATGAAGAGTCTCGGCCAACTATTTTGGCATCGTACTTTTTACCATTTGCCAAAGTAACTCGAATCCTGCCACCGGAAGCGGCCGCTTCCACCACGTGATTATTTGTCAAAATGTAACCATCGCTATCGATGAAAAAACCAGAACCGGTATCTGATCCAGAACTTGCGGTGACATCAATTTCAACGACAGATGGTGATACCCGCGCAGCAATACCGGCGATGGAATCTGGCGCACGTTCAATTGAATTTTGGGTTGTAACAATATTTGCACTTCCCGAAGTTGTGCGACCGATGGTGGCGCCAATTGCGCCAGAAACTAGAGAAACTAGAACTGCGACGAGTATGAAAAAACTATTTGGGTTTTTTTTACTAAAAGAATTTCCGCCAAAAGTATTGTAAGTGAAAATTTTTGATTGAGGCTCAGCCGGTTGCCACCAAGGTGAATCTGGTTTATCTGACTTAGCGAAATTTTCCTGCGGAAATTGCTGGCTCATTTAGCCAAGTTTATGAGCAACTAATACACCAGCGCCAATTGGCAACAAAGTGGAATTCCATCTCTTATCCTCTTGAATTAACTTAATTGCATCTCGCTTTGCAATGCTCTCACTATCTCGAGCAGTTGCATCGGCAACTTTTCCACCAGATAACACAGCATCTATTAAGAAAACTCCACCAACTTTAAGCATTCTCGCAGCGGCGTGCACCATGTCGGGAAGTTCTAACGAACACCGGGCAATCACAAAGTCATAATTGTTATCTGCCAACTTATCGACCACTTCCACAATATTTCCAGTAATTATTCGATATGAAGTTGCTGGAATTTCCGCTTCTTGAAAGATATTTTTTGCAATCTTTGAAAATTCTCGCTCGGTATCGATTGTGGTTAGCACACCCTCTGAATTCAAACCGGCAAAAATCCATAATCCACCAACACCAGAGCCTGTTCCAATTTCTACAATTGATTTTGATTTTGAAAAACTGATCAGATATTTAATTAGGTTTCCAACCGCTGCAGTTGGGTCAATTGCGCCAACTTCTGCACCATTTCGACGAGCTTGTTGCATGTAAAAATCTTCGGCTACATAACTTTCGGCATAAGCCAACATGTCTCCGCGATTTATTTGCATCAGTTAAATCTAGCCAACCATTCCGTTAATAATCGGGTAGCAAAGCCGGTTCCACCTTTTATGTTTTCGCCTGAGTCAGTTTCAGATCTGGCCGGACCTGCGATATCTAAATGCACCCACTTGCGGTTCCCGACGAATTTTTCTAGAAAGAGTGCTGCAGTTACTGATCCGGCTGAGAAATTATGCTTATCAGCGACATGGTTGTAATCAGCCACATCACTTTCTAGCGCGATTGAATAATCATCTACCAGCGGCATGTGCCAAACCCGTTCGCCAACCTCATCGCCAATTTTGGATAACTCTTTAGCTAATCGATTATCGCGGGTATACATTGCCGCATACTGCTTACCTAACCCAAGTGATGCCGCACCAGTTAATGTTGCAACATCAATTAAATAATCAGGCGCAAGATTCAAATCCGCATACGCCAAACCATCGGCTAATACCAATCTTCCCTCTGCATCGGTATTAATTACTTCAACTGTGGTGCCGCCATAATGTTTGATTACATCTGATGGTCGCTGAGCAGTTGCCGATAAGGAATTTTCAGCACACATCAATAACGCAGTTACTTTCACTTTCGGTTTGGTAATTGACAATGAAAGTACCGCAGAAAGTACGGCGGCAACTCCCGCCATGTCACTTTTCATCGCAACCATCATGTCGTAAGGACGTTTAAGCGATACGCCACCGGTATCGAATGTGATTCCTTTACCAACTAAAACTATATGTGGAAATTTTTTTGCACCTCTCGGTGAATATGTAAGTTCAATAAATCGTGGGCCAGGTTTTGGCGAAGAATTACCAACTGCCAGAAGACCACCAAACTCTTTTATTTGCTTGCCTGATTTAATAACGACTTTAAAGTTAGTTGAGCCTACTTTTCTAACTAATCGCTTTACCTCATTTGCTAACCATTGCGGGTTCTTGATGTTTGAAGGGGTGTGTATTAAGTCCCGGGCACGCCAGACTGCACTTGCTAACGCACTAGCCCGCTTTAATTCTGATTCGTAATCTCCCAAAATATGAAATGTGATTGGTTTTGGTTGTTTATCGCTTTTCATCCAAAAGAAATAATTTGAAAGTACCAATGCAACAGTTGTATTAACAATTGAATTCTTATTTGTAGCAATTGCTGAAAGTAAATCGACCTCTTGACCTTTTACTTTTCGACCAATCGCACTGGCTGCCTTTCGAAGTTCCTCTGGTTTTGCATCCCCTATTCCAACAAGATAAATCCGACGCACCGAGCCGCTTTGCACTGGGATCTCAATTACCTCACCGGCTTTTGCTTGGAATTCTGGCCAATCGGCAATCTTTTCTAACAGTTTTATTTGAAAATACTTTTCAACGATACTCGCAAATGAACTATTTGAGATTTTAAATTTATCAATACTCTTTTGAGTTGAATAAGTGGCACTAGAACTGACACTAGAACTGACACTAGA
>CALMJB010000052.1 GCA_937864205.1 uncultured Actinomycetes bacterium
TCCAAACCAATATTGACTGCGGCGGGAAAATTTCTCTTCGCTCATGAGAGAAAGATTACAACTTTCCAGTAATTTAAACTAATTTATTGATGTTTACTGATGGATTACCGAAGTTTTTTCATTATTGGAACTTACAAAATACATTCTTAGCAAAAATAAAAGTAAACTTATGGCATGAAAATTGCAAGATTAGGGCACTTAAATCAAGAACGTCCGGCGATTATTTTAGATTCTGAAAAGGCAGTTTTCGTAGATCACATAATTAAAGATTGGAATCGCACAGAATTAGAGAATGGTGCGTTAGAAAAAATATCAAAACTAAATCTCACTGCGCTAGATAAAGTAGATCTAAAAGATTTCAGATTAGGTTCACCAATTGCTCGACCCACAAAGGTTATTTGCGTAGGTTTAAATTACGCCCGTCATGCCGCCGAAACCGGTGCAACTCCGCCAGCTGAACCCGTTACCTTTATGAAAGCACCCGACACTGTTGTTGGTGGAAATGATGACATTGTGATTCCGCCAAAATCTGAAAAAACTGACTATGAAGTTGAATTGTGTGTAGTAATTGCTAAATCAGCCTTGTATTTGAAATCTGCAGCAGAAGCTGATCAATATATTTTGGGATACACAATTTCGCAGGATGTTTCAGAGCGCCATTGGCAGGTAGAGAGAAGCGGTCAGTGGATGAAAGGCAAATCTTTTCCATCATTTAATCCAATGGGTCCGTGGATAGTCACTGCAGATGAGATGAAAGCAAATGGTAAAGATGCCAATAACTTAAAACTCTGGTGCAAAATCGATGGGCAGATGCGTCAGAATTCCAATACCAATGATTTGATTTTCAATATCCAACACTGCATTTGGTACATCAGCCAATTCATGGAGTTAAAAGCCGGCGATGTAATAAATACCGGCACGCCAGAAGGTGTGGGAATGGGATTTAAACCAGAGAAATTCTTAAAAGGTGGCGAAGTAATCGAAACTGGAATCGAAGGAATCGGAGAAATTAAGTCAAAGGTGCGTCGCTTCTGACGCCATTCACCTTTCTAAATATTTTGTAAGGGTTTGCATTTTGTAATTGGGCAGGTAACGCTTTATCGGGAAACCCTTGATAAACAACGGGGCGTAAAAATCGATAAATCGCATCTAGCCCAACTGAAGTAGTGTGAGTTGAAGATGCCGGCCACTGTCCACCATGTTGCATTGCCGCAGTTACCGAAACTGATGTCGGAAATCCGTTGAAAATTAATCTTCCAGCGATTTGTGAGATTTGCGCGATTAATTGCGGGACACCTGAGTCAACTGTATTTGCAATTTCATCTGCCGTTGCATGAATAGCTGCGGTTAGTTGTCCGCCTAACGATTTTGCAATCTCGACAAATTCATTTTGTAATGCGCGAATAATTACAGTAGTCGGTCCGAAATGTTCTTCTAATAATTGATCATGTTTATTAATATCTTTCCAATCAACCACAAATACGGTTGGTGTCACGCTATAACCTGTTTCATTTTTTACACCAGCAATCACTTGTAAGCCAGGTGAACTTGAAAGCTTGGTAACTGCATCGGTGTAGCGGCTGGCAATACCTGCGTTTAATAATGGCGCAACTTTGGCAGCACTAGTTATATTAGAAATTTCTTTAACAAACTCATCGCCATTTTTTCCAGTCGGCACAATCAAAATTCCAGGTTTTGTACAAAACTGTCCAGATCCAAGTAGAGCTGACTCCATTGCAAGTTTTGCTAATTCACTAGCTTTTCCATTCAACGCAGCGTCGGTGAAGAAAACTGGATTCAAAGATCCCATTTCCGCAAACACCGGAATCGGATTCTTTCTTTTTGTAGCCAGATCGACTAATAATTTTCCAACTAAAGGCGAACCGGTAAAACCAACTGCGGTTATTTCATCTGCAGTTGCCAGCCAATGGGTGATTTGCGGATTTATGCCCTGCACAATCGCAAATGTTTGTTTTGGTAAACCACTTTTCGCGAGTGCTCTTTGGATCGCACTAAAAATAAGTTCACAGGTGTTTGGATGTGAAGGATGCGCTTTTACAATCACCGGACATCCCGCCGCCAATGCCGAAGCTGAGTCTCCGCCGGCAACTGAGAATGCCAATGGGAAATTGCTAGCGGCAAATACCGCTACTACGCCAAGTGGTTGCAGAGTTTTTCTTAAATCGGGTCTTGCTACTGGCAGATAATTTGAATCTGCTAAATCGATGATGGCATTGAAATGTTCACCAGTTCTGACAAAGTTTGCAAAATTTCTTAATTGCACGACGGTTCGCATGACTTCGCCAGTCAATCTAGCCATCGGTAGAGCCGTTTCTTGGTTTGCGCAAGTGGCAATTTTTTCTTTTTCTAATTCAATTTCATTTGCGATATTTTCCAGTAAATTTGCACGATCAATCGGCGATAAATTTGCAATCGCACTTTTAACTTGATCGGCAGACTTAATCGCCGCCAAAACTTGTACTTGATCCCATTCGACAATTTCCGCGCCGACTGAATTTCCAGTTT
Organism: uncultured Actinomycetes bacterium; assembly: GCA_937864205.1. Taxonomy (GTDB): domain Bacteria; phylum Actinomycetota; class Actinomycetes; order Nanopelagicales; family Nanopelagicaceae; genus CALMJB01. Next base: position 2,527 of record CALMJB010000052.1, read on the forward strand.
CTGGATTAAACGCGGTAAATGTTTTTGCCATTTAGTAACTATAACTAATATCTTGGAGCGTTACGAGTTCGTTGAATTTTTGGCTTTCGATTATTACGTTTGTTCCAACACATTTTGTGCCAATGTCTTCGATCTGATTCATCTCCATCTGGCCAAGCGACAATATGTGGGGTTGCGGTTGGAATTATTTGATCGCAACCTGGACATCGATATGGTTTTGTCGAAGATGATCCGGTAAGTGATCTGACAACATAGAGACCATCAGGATGTTCTTCAATCCGATCTTCCTCAATTTTTGAAAGTACTCGGCCTTCTTTAGAAGATTTACCTTCAATATTTCGTTTTCTAGCTCTATTTCTGGAGCTATTTTTATGTCTTTTCACAGGCATAAGCCTATTTAATCATTGGAGTTTTGCTAACTAAACCGGCAGGATTTCGGCATGAAGCAAAGCAACGAAATCAAATCCAAGATTTCAAACCGAGCTAACTCTTTGAATTTCACTA
>CALMJB010000053.1 GCA_937864205.1 uncultured Actinomycetes bacterium
AAATTCAATTGTTTAGAAGTTCGGCGATATTGGCAAAGGATTTACGGTGAATCTCACTTATCCCCAATTTTTTAAGCGCTGCGGTATGGGCGGCGGTGATGTATCCCTTGTGCCCAGCTAATCCGTATCCGGGATAGCGTAGGTCTAAATCGACCATCAATCTATCGCGATGCACCTTCGCCAAGATTGAAGCGGCGCCTACAGAAACCGAAACTTGATCGCCTTTCCACACCGCCAGATTTGGTTGAGCTAAACCTGGTATCGCATAACCATCAGTTAATACATACTCTGGTTTTATTTGTAGCGCTGATATTGCTCGGCGCATTCCTTCGATATTAGATTTGTGTAATCCATTGGAATCAATTTCTTCAACTGAAATTTCTTTTATTGAAAATGCCAGTGCATTCTTGGTGATCAAATCAAATAATTCTTCCCGCTTTTTTTCCGTTAATTTCTTAGAGTCTTGGATATCGCCCCATAGATCAGAAGTTGGTTTTGGCAATATAACTGCCGCAACAACTAATGGACCAGCACAAGGTCCGCGCCCGGCTTCATCTACTCCGGCAATCCTGGAAATTCCGGCTGATAACAGAGTGTGTTCAATCATTAATAAACTCTTAGTTACTCTGTTTATTGTAGTTTTTCTTTGACGTTTTTCTTTGAATAAGTCGATTTAGTTACGGACCCTTTTTTATCGGAACTTGTTGTAGCGATTTTCCAGCTGGCAATGTTCCAAAATTTGAAATTGGCCAGACTTTAATTATTGCCCGGCCAACCACTTTGCTAAGTGGCACCATTCCTTGATTTACATCATCGGTATGAAATCTAGAGTCGGCACTGGCGGCGCGGTGATCACCCATAACCCAAATAAATCCCTTAGGAACTTTTACATTGAAATTGGAATCACTAGCCGCATTTCCGGGAAAAATATATGGCTCAGTTATGGCTTGCCCATTTACCTCTAATTGTCCCGATTTATTGCAACAGATCACGTTGTCACCGCCGACACCTATGACTCGTTTAATCAAATACTGTTTTGCTGGATCTGGTAAAACGCCGACCGTTATCAAACCAGAGCGAATAACTTTTGTGACTTTTGATCCGGGTTCTTCTGCTGGTGTGCCAAGCCAAAGATCTGGATCTCGAAAAACTACTACCTCGCCCCGTTTGATTTCAGAAAATAGCGCACCTAATTTATTAACGCCGATGCGATCACCGATTTGTAAGGTATTTTCCATTGAACCTGATGGAATGAAAAAGAATTGAATTAAAAAACTTTTAATTATTAGAGAAGCAATAAGTGCGGTAACAACTATTACCGGGATTTCGCGAAGGAGCGAACCCTTCTTGAACATTATTTAAATTTAGGCTTTTGACTCTGCGTTATCAGTTTTAGCTGTTACGACTTTAACATCGCCAGAAGTTTCCTCGGCGATTTCAGGTTCGGCTTTAACTTCAACTTTTGGAGTTTCGGCGACCGCAGCTACATATTGTGCTTCAACAGTTAGTTCGCCATCAGCGCCACGACGCTCTTTAATTTTGGTGGCTTTGCCGGTGAGATTGCGTAAGAAGTACAACTTCGCACGACGGCTTTCACCTTTACGAACAACTTCAATCTTTTCGATGATCGGAGTATGAACTGGGAAAGTTCTTTCGACACCAACACCGTAAGAAATTTTGCGGATTGTGAAAGATTCACGAACACCAGCACCAGAACGACTTATAACCACACCTTGGAATAACTGAACGCGACTTTTATTTCCTTCAACAACTTTTACATAAACCTTTAATTCATCACCGGGGCGAAACGAAGGCACATCAGAGCGCAGTGATTTTGCATCTATTGCATCTAAGCGATTCATTCTGATTCATCCCCAAATAATTTGACTTAATTAATCTTGCTTTTATGTTGCAATCGGCACAGATCCGATTTGGCAACGCCGTATCTTGCCACAGCAATCAAAGTGGCAGCAAATTCCCTTAATTAATTGATTAATTTCACCAGTTCACTATGCAATGTTGGACCAGCACAAATCACCATCTCTGAATCTGGTTTGCCACCGTGTCGACCAGAAATCTTTGCCCCGGCTTCAGTTGCTATAAGTCCGCCGGCGGCGAAATCCCACTCTTTCAAAGTTGCTTCAAAGTATCCATCGACTGCACCCATTGCTACATAGCAAAGATCAACTGCTGCTGCGCCAGTGCGACGAACATCGCGAATTTTTGAAATTAACATGTTCATTAAATCCCCTTGCGAAGAACGCAACTTCAAATCATAAGTAAAACCAGTTGCAATTAAAGCTTTGGCAAGATTCACTGGTTCGTTGCAATTGATTCTCATGCCATTGTGAAAGGCGCCTTTGCCACGCTGTGCTGACCAAAAAGAGTTAATACTTGGCGCACTTACCGCTCCAACTAGTACGCCCTGTTCATCTTTAGCAGCAATTGAAGTATTCCAACCCGGTAATCCATAAAAATAATTTGTTGTGCCATCTAGCGGATCAATTACCCAAGTAATACCAGATTTACTGATTCGACTTGAACCTTCTTCGGCGATGATTCCATCATCTGGCCTGAGTTTGAGAATTTCAGAGACAATAAGTTCTTCTGCACCTTTATCCATTTGCGTCGCAAAATCGACCGCCGAACTTTTTTGGGTTACTTCAAATTTAGCTGGCCGTTGCATTAGGAATTCACCAGCTTTTTTCGCCACTGATTCGGCTAATTCCAGGATCTGTGTCGAACTCACTTTCTTATTCTAGATTGCACTTTAACTGGAAGTTTTATGCGTGGAATCAGAAACTAAGTTGGAATTTCCCGCTAAATTCAAAGGAAAAAAAGGTCAATGTGGCAATCTATACCTATGAATTTCGAAGATGATGACCAAACGCAAAATCAACTAGATCTTCGTGCAGTTGGTCGCACCCAAGATGGCAGTGCGCTTGAGTTAACTGATCAAAGTAACAATAAGTATCGATTGCGAATCAGTGATCATCTTCGCTCGTTGGTGAATCAACCAAGACTTTCGGCAGTTGATGATTATCAAGAAAACACTTCTACTTCATTGAAAGAGGTGCAAGCCAGATTACGTGGTGGCGAAAGCGTTGATTCTATTTCTCGAACCACCGATTGGGATAAAGACAAGATTGAAAGATTTATCGGTCCTATTTTGCAAGAGCGCGCCTTTGTTATTTCGCAAGCTAAAGAAACTCACATTAAGAAAGATAAACATTCGCCAACTTTGATTGCTGCCGCTAGCGCGCAACTTGCACCACGTGGCGTTGATATGGCACAGGTGGAATGGAATACGTATCGTCAACCAGATGGATTGTGGCATCTAACTTTGCTGTATCCACTTCGTCCCGGTGAAGATGTTAAAGGCGAAGCGGTTTGGTTATTTGATGCTGGTAAAAGATCTTTGAAAGCACATGATGATGGCGCGCGTTGGATAAATGGTGAGGAAAAAGCACCACGCACACCTTCGCCAACTCATGGCATGGTTTATCAAAGCGAACCACCACGATTGGTGGCGGTCCGAGAAGAAACAACTGAAATCACTGTAGAAAAAATCGAGGAAGTTTTAGATGAAAGTGCTGCCGAAGATGGCGTCACCAAGAAAATTAAGTTGCCATCTTGGGATGACATTATGTTTGGTAAAAAAAGCGAGTAATTAACCGATTTGAACTTTTAAAAGCGGAATCTCGATCTCAGCAGTTGTAGTTCCACCGTGGTGTCCGACCATGCCAGATTCCTCTTTAATTCGCAGTGGATCTACCAAGATTAAATTTTCACTAGCGATAGCGATTAAATCCCCTAAACGTTCATAACTATCTGGTGAAACTACTTTGCCAAAATATCCGGAATTTACCGCGGTATCTTTATCAAGCACGATTGCTTTTTCTTTAAGAGTCTCTTCCCAAATTGATTTCACTTCTGAAATTGCGCCAGCTTTAACATAAATATGTCTGGCGCGTGGCTCGCCCGCTAACACTTCTACATCCTGCAAAAGGTGGTTATCTTGTCCCAAAATTATTTGTTCGCTGCGATTTATCATGCCGTGATCTGATGTAACCCAGATTCGAGTTCCCTTTGGCACTACCGCGGATAACATCGAGATATAACTCAGTGCCTGATCTAATGCAAGTAACCATTTTTCTGAACCAACCCCATCATTGTGCCCGGCGGTATCTACGATATTTAAATATGTATATACAAATGCTGGCCGGTTGGTTAAACATTCGGCAACTTTTTTTGCCATTTCATCTAACTGATTTGCACCAATGTATTTGGCACCGCGCAATGCTGCTTGAGTAAAGCCAGTGTTCTCATATCTTTTAGCGGCAACATGAAAAGTTTTAATTTCAAATCGCTCTGCCCGTTCAAACAAAGTCGGATTTTTTTGCCAATTTATTGGATCAACTCGATCATCCCATTTCAACGCGTTGAGAATTCGATTATCGCTGCGCGGAATTCGAACGGTATATCCCAACATTCCGTGAACGCCGGGCAGAACGCCAGTACCGACCGTGGTCAATGATGTTGCGGTAGTAGATGGGAAGTTAGCATTTAGAACTGTAACTTGATTAAGTAGTTTTGAATTATCAAACTGCTTGGCATATTTATCAAAGGCTTGTTGACCTAAACCGTCTATCAGTAAAAGTACTTCGCGACCGGCTGATTCTCCGAGATTTAGTGAATCAATGGTGCTAGGAAGTTTAAGACTGGCAAAAATCGAGTTGGATAAATCGGCAAGACCGTAAATGATTTCCACCTAACTAAATGAATGACCGTAATGAAAAAGAATACTTCAGTTTGATAACCTGCGGGGATGTTGAAATTAAGTGCGCAGGTGCAAAGCGCGATTAATCAGCGCAAACCAATCGTTGCCTTGGAATCAACAATCATCAGCCATGGATTACCAAGACCTTCTAATCTGCAGGTGGCACAAGAAGTTGAAGAGATTGTTCGTGAAAATGGTGCAACTCCCGCGACAATCGCGGTTCTCGATGGCGTCGTTCACGTTGGGTTAGATGCAAATCAACTAGATCAAATTGCCAACACCGATGGGGTTTTAAAGGCGTCAATTCGAGATTTAGCAATTGTGCAAAGCCAAAAACAAAATGCGGCTACCACCGTTTCAGCAACTGCACATATCGCCAAGCTCGCCGGCATCAAAGTATTTGCCACCGGTGGATTAGGCGGAGTTCATCGTGGCCAAAATTATGATGAATCTGCCGACTTAATCGCGCTTTCGAATACACCAATCATCGTAGTTTGTGCCGGAGTTAAATCAATTCTCGATGTCGGAGCAACATTAGAACGGCTAGAAACTTTTGCAATTCCAGTTTTAGGTTATATGACCAATAAATTTCCCGGCTTTTATTTAACCGACTCTGGTTTTACATTAGATAATCAGGTGCAAACCGCTGAACAAATTGCAAAAATATATTCTGCTCGTAAAGATTTAAAGACCGATAACACCGCGATTGTGGTGGCAAATCCGGCACCAAATCAAATGGATGTATCGCTACATAATAAATTATTAAATGATGGCTTAGCCGCCTCAACTAAAGCTGGCATTGTCGGCAAAGCAGTTACACCATTCTTGCTCGAGTATTTCCATTCAAATAGTGGTGGTGAATCGCTGCGCATAAATATTGAAATCATAAAATCCAACTCAAAGTTAGCGGCACAGATTGCCCAAGCAATAAATTAAATGAGTCAAATTCTCTGCATCGGCGACATCATGGTCGATGTGGTTGTGCAATCTGATTTTGATACAAAAGATTTCAAATACGGTAGCGATACAAAAAGTGAAATAGTGATGCGCGGCGGTGGCCAAGCCGCCAATGTGGCTAGTTGGCTAACTCAAGTTGGTATCAAACCCTATTTAGTGGCTCGCGTGGGGCCGGATGAGATGGGTGATTTATTGATTCGAGAATTAGATCAATTTGGAATAGCGCACTCTGCAAAAAGAATTAACAATGCAAAAACTGGAATGGTGGTGGTGCTAGTTGATAAATCCGGTGAACGAACCATGTTTCCAGATTCGGGTGCAAATTCAGGGCTAGGGGTATCGGATTTACCAGAATTAAAGGGCTACAAAATTGCTTTCATCTCAGCTTACGCACTAATTAATGTCGCATCTCGGGCAGGCGTGTTAGAGATAATCAAAAAATTAAAAACTGCGCAGATAAAAATTGTAATTGATCCAGCATCGGTTGGCGCATTGCAAGCGCTGCCAATCGAAGAAGTCAAAGAATGGTTGAAGCTTGCAGATGTCTTGATCATGAATGAGGCAGAGGCAAAATACATTTCAAATCAATCTAACTTGGAATCAGCCATCGATTTACTTTCAAAGATGGTAGAGATTGTGGTTGTGAAAGTTGGCGCAAATGGCGCTCATGCAAAAATGTTAAGCACTGCAACGGTTTTTGCATCGACAAATGTCAAAACTGCGATTGATTCCACTGGCGCTGGTGATGCGTTTTCAGCTGGCTTCTTAGCAAAGTATTTGTCTTTTCTTACCCATGGTGAAGCGATTGATTTAATGGCAACACTTCGCGCTGGAAATGAGTTAGCCGGCAAATGTGTGGCACAAATAGGTGCCAGACCGCTTGTCGCTGCACCGTAAATTCACTTTTTGTTGGCAAGATAACCGCCGTGGCGAAATCTAATAAAGGAAGCACCGCGGTTTTAAAACCTGGCGAGAATCCTGGCAAGATCGTCGATATTGATGTCTCAAATGAGATGTCAGATTCTTTTCTTGAGTACGCATACTCCGTTATTTATTCACGGGCTCTGCCCGATGCACGCGATGGATTAAAACCAGTACAGCGACGCATTTTGCATCAGATGAATGAGATGGGATTACGGCCAGACAAAGGTCACGTGAAATGTGCTCGCGTAGTTGGCGATGTGATGGGTAAGTTGCATCCACATGGTGATGGCGCAATTTATGATGCACTAGTTCGCATGGCACAAAGTTTTTCCATGCGCCTGCCAATGATTGATGGTCATGGAAATTTTGGCTCACTCGATGCCGGACCAGCAGCAATGCGATACACCGAGGCTCGGTTAGCAACTGCGGCATTACTAATGGTGGATGAATCAGATGAAGACACCGTTGATTTTGGTCCAAATTACGATGGTCAATTAGTTGAACCACAAGTATTGCCTGCTGCAATTCCAAATCTATTAGTAAATGGCACCACCGGAATTGCAGTTGGTATGGCCACAAATATGGCGCCACATAATCTGGGTGAGGTAATTGCAGCGACCAAAGCATTAATTGAAAACCCAAAGATAACTTTGAAAGGTTTGATGAAGTTTGTGCCAGCACCAGATTTTCCAACTGGTGGTTATATTTTTGATCCGCAAGGAATTGATGAAGCCTACAAATCTGGGCGAGGAAATTTTAAAGTTCGCGCGACTGTTGAGATTGAGAAAATTTCCTCTCGCAAGATGGGTTTAGTGATTACCGAATTACCGTTCAATATTGGTCCAGAAAAAATTGTGGAAAAAATCGCCGATTTAGTAAAAGGGAAAAAGATTCAAGGCATCTCAGATATCGTCGATCTTTCCGATGGACAAAATGGCACCAAAGTAGTTGTCGAAATTAAAAATGGTTATGAACCAGGTGAGGTGCTTGAGAATTTGTATCGACTTACTCCAATGGAGGATGCCTTTTCCATCAATGCAGTTGCTTTGGTCAATGGCAAACCACAGACCCTAGGACTAAAGGAGCTGCTGCAGGTATTTATCGACCATCGAATCGAAGTAGTTCGGCGCCGTTCTGAATTTAGAAAAGCAAAAGCCCAAAATCGCTTGAACTTAGTTGATGGATTATTAAAAGCGATTATCGATATCGATAAAGTAATTAAATTAATTCGCGGCAGTGAAGATGCACAGGTTGCGAAAGCTGGATTGATGAAAAGTTTTAAATTATCCGATGAACAAGCCACATATATTTTGGATATGCCGCTGAGAAGATTGACCAAGATGAGTAAAGTCGAATTAGAGACCGAACAAACCGCGCTCAAGAAAAGTATCTCGGAATTAACGGCGCTGTTAAAGAGTGAAGATAGTATTAAAACTAAAGTGGCCGCAGAGTTAGATGAAATTCAAAAGAATTTCGCCACTCCGCGGCGCACTAAAATCGCTAGCTAAGTTATTTAACCGCCGGAATCTTCGCAATAGATTCTGCGAATCTTTCAGGCGTGATGTTCTCGTCCACCATTTTTCCAGACAAGAAATTGTCATACGCAGCCAAATCAAAGTGACCATGTCCGCACAACGCGGTCAAGATAACTTTCTCTTCACCACTTTCTTTTGCTTTCAACGCTTCTTGAATTGCAACGGCAATTGCGTGAGTTGGTTCTGGTGCCGGCACGATTCCTTCGGTGCGAGCAAACTGCACCGCTGCTTCAAAACATTCCGTTTGTGGCACAGCTTGCGCGGTCAATAATCCCAATTCATAAACATGTGAAATTAATGGCGCCATTCCGTGATAGCGCAAACCACCTGCATGAATTGGATCTGGAATGAAATCGTGACCAAGAGTGTGCATCTTCATTAGCGGAGTCATTCCAGCGGTATCACCAAAGTCATATGCATAGACTCCTTGAGTAAGTGATGGACATGATGCTGGTTCAACTGCTCGAATCTCTGGATTCATTTTGCCGGCAAGTTTTTCCCGCATGAATGGGAAGGAAAGTCCAGCGAAATTAGATCCACCACCAGTGCAACCAATTAAAAGATCTGGAGTTTCGCCAACTTTGGCTAATTGTTTCAAGGCTTCTTCACCAATAATGGTTTGATGCATCAACACATGATTTAACACGCTACCTAATGCATAAGCAGTTGAAGGATCTTTTGCTGCCATCTCAACCGCTTCGCTAATTGCAATTCCGAGTGAACCGGATTGATTCTTAGGATCTGCACCAAGTTTGCGACCGGCTTCAGTTAAGTTTGAAGGTGAACGATGTACCTTCGCACCAAAAACTTCCATCATCAATCTGCGATATGGCTTTGCATCATAAGAAGCACCGACCTGCCAAACTTCGCATTCAATTCCAAACAACGCGCAGGCATAAGAGAGCGCAGTTCCCCATTGACCGGCACCGGTTTCAGTTGTGATTTTCTTGATGCCAGCCTTTTTGTTGTAAAAAGCTTGTGGCACGGCAGTGTTTGGTTTATGTGAACCGGCCGGTGATACACCTTCGTACTTATAGTAAATGCGAGCCGGGGTTCCTAATGCTTTTTCTAATCTACGAGCCCGATATAACGGAGATGGCCGCCAAGTTTTGTAAACATCTAAAACTTCGCCTGGGATATCAACATAACGATCAGTTGTCACCTCTTGCATAATCAGATCCATTGGAAAAAGTGGCGCAAGATCTTGCGGACCAACTGGTTGCAATGTTCCCGGATGTAATGGTGGCGGTGGTGGTGTTGGTAAATCCGCAATTAAGTTGTACCACTGCGTTGGCATTTCACTTTCATCTAACAAAATCTTTGTGAAATCTTTTGCGTTTGCCATTTGCTCTCCTGTACTTATAAGTCAGGCTGGCAGGTTACTCAATCGGCAGATAGCCGGCAATATGTTTATCAAATAGTTATCAAGCGTCGATTCGCTCGCGGGCGATATCGGCACTGGCGATGAAATCTTTGCGTGGTGCGACTTCATTGCCCATGAGCAGTTCGAAAATCTTTTCAGCCTTTGCCGCATCAGAAATAGTGACACGACGCAAAGTGCGATGGTCTGGATCCATAGTGGTTTCGCGCAATTGATCGGCATCCATTTCGCCCAGACCTTTATAACGTTGCACTGGTTCCTTCCAACGTTTGCCATTCTTCTTAAGATCGGCGAGAACTTTTTTCATTTCATCATCTGAATATGTGTAATGCACCTCGCCCTTCTTGCCGCCAATCACATCAATGCGATGCAGTGGTGGAATCGCAGCGAAAACTCGACCATCATCGATTAATGGTTTCATATAGCGATACAACAAAGTTAAAAGCAGACAGCGAATATGTGCGCCATCCACATCTGCGTCTGACATCAAAATAATTCGTCCGTAACGCGCATCTTCTAATTGGAAAGATTTACCAGAGCCGGCTCCTATTACTTGAATAATTGAGGCGCACTCTGCATTTTCTAACATCTGCGAGAGCGAAGCTTTTTGAACGTTAAGGATTTTTCCGCGAATCGGCAGGATTGCTTGGTACTCAGAGTTTCGGGCGGCTTTGGTAGTGCCTAGCGCTGAATCACCTTCGACTATAAATAATTCGGTTCGAGTTGGATCATCAGAACGACAATCGGAAAGTTTGGTCGGAAGCGATGAACTTTCTAGTGCATTTTTGCGTCGTTGCAAATCTTTATGAGCACGAGCCGAGATTCGAGTGCGGGATGCTTGTGCAATTTTTTCTAGTGCTACTCGAGCAGTCTGCTTATCGATTCGCTTTGAGGAATCGAAGAAGGCTTTCATTTGATCATTCACCACTTGCGCAACAATTTTTGCGGCCGCAGCCGTGCCCAGCACTTCCTTGGTTTGCCCCTCAAATTGTGGCTCACTCATTCGAACTGTGATTACCGAGGTTAATCCCTCTTGCACATCATCTTTAATTACATCCGCTTCATTATTTTTTAAAGTTTTAGTAGCGCGCAGTTGATCATTAATTACTTTGGTTAACGCTCGCTCAAACCCCTGCACATGAGTTCCACCTTTTGGTGTAGCAATGATGTTTACAAAAGAACTTTGCGTAGATTCGTAACCATTTCCCCACTGCATTGCAATGTCCACGCTCATCTCGCGGGTTACTTCAGTCGGAGTCATATGTCCTTGGTCATCTAGAACTGGCACATTCTCGGTATAAGTTCCCGAGCCAGATAAACGAATTACTTCACCGACCGGCTCATCGGGGCGAAGGAAGGTACAAAATTCAGATATCCCACCTTTATGGAAAAAAGTTTCGCTAGTTCCCTCTTTGGTGCGCTTGTCATTTACCTCAAGGGTTAAGCCTGGAACTAAATAAGAAGTTTGCCTTGCCCGCGCATGAATCTCTTCAATCGAAAGTTGCGCTTCCTTTAGAAATATTTGTTTATCAAACCACCACTTAGTTCTGGTACCGGTGATTTTGCTAGAAACTTTTCCGGTGATTCGTAATCCAGCCTTTTCGGTGAAAGCAGCATTTGGCCCATCGCCATCAAAAATTCCAGCGATTCCCCGCTTAAAAGAGATCCAGTGAATTTTTCCATTTCGATCTACTTCGACATCTAATCTAGAAGCTAATGCATTCACGACAGATGCACCGACGCCATGTAAACCGCCCGATGCGGCATATGAGCCGGTGCCAAATTTTCCGCCGGCATGTAATTTGGTCATAACTACTTCGACTCCGGTTAAGCCCGTGCGTGGCTCTTTATCTACGGGAATTCCGCGGCCATCATCATGAACTTCAACTGAACCATCTTTTTCAAGATTGATAATTATTTTTTTGCAAAATCCCGCTAACGCCTCATCAACTGAGTTATCGATAATTTCCCAAAGGCAGTGCATTAATCCACGCGAATCAGTAGTTCCTATATACATTCCCGGACGTTTGCGAACTGCATCTAATCCATCAAGAACCGCTAGATCTTTTGCTGTGTATGAGCGGACCACCGCTTCGCTGGTATTTTCTTTGTTAATGGACATTGTCGCCAAGGTTATCGGCGCTCAGAATTTAGATTGTGAGATTTGCAAGCGATTTGCGAAGAAATTTCAAATATTGATACAAAAAGATAAATTTTTAGTTATTCACAGCATATTTTTACTTTTCCCGCTTAAATTTATAGAAAGATGTGGAAAAACTAGGCTGTTCAACCTGCGGGGAATAAAGCACTCATGGTTTGATGTTCCCCTGTCAGTGCTTTGTGTAAGAGTAAATGTAAGGCGTAAGCCAAGGGTAAAGGCAAGAGTTAATGCAAGACGGATTTGTACCGAGTTAACAAGAAAGGCAAGGAGAGGTTGATGAGCGAGCAAATTGTTTTAGAACAAACCCCGTTGAACTCTCTTGACCGATGCGATCGTTGTGGCGCACAAGCTTATGTAAAGGCTGAACTTATTAGCGGTGGCACATTATTTTTCTGCGGTCATCATGCCAAGGCGTATGCAGAGGGATTAAATAAAGTATCGGCTCGTATTCAAGACGAGACCGAAAAAATCTCTTCAAAAAACTA
>CALMJB010000054.1 GCA_937864205.1 uncultured Actinomycetes bacterium
TAGATTCTGCTTGCGCTGGAGCTGAGGGATATGGCAAAGACATAAGACAAGCCTACCTATTCTAGAAATTTAAAATAATTTATAATTTTCGATCGCCCACTGAGTAAAAGGATGAGCACTTGTCCATCCTGGAGAAACCGCATTTAGTAAGTGAATTGAATTTGCTTTTTTTTCAACAATATAATCCATCTCAAATTTTCCAGTTTTAGTATTTACAATTTGAGCACGAATTCCCGATGGATACCTTTCCCAATTCTTATTTGTTTCAAATGATTCTGAAAGGTATGAGATTTCTTTTAAAGCAGTTTTTGTTCTTAATTTTTTGCCTTCTTGGAGACCTAACTTAATAAGTTGAAGATTTTGACCTTTTCTTAATGCTAAACCCGCTTTAACAAACTCAATTAATTCACCAAATTTAATTTTGCTTAACAAGCTATATTGTTCTTTGCCAATTACTGGAAATGCATTTGGTCCTAATTTCACATATCCATCTAACGTATTTGTTGTGTGCACGCCTAGAAATGGATTTACGGGATTGGGCACGGGATAAATCAATCTTTTTGGGTTGGAATTTGTTCTTTTAGATATTTTATATGACCCTAAAAAAGGAATGCAGAGATATTCTCGTGCAAGTTCAATTTGGTGAGCTAATTCAGCTGCCTTAGCCCCAGCACAATTTATTACTGTTTTTGCGTTAATAATTTTCGAATCAATATTAGTTAAAACTTCATTGTTTTTCATAAGTAGATTAACTTTTTGACCCAACTTTAAAACGCCGCCCATTTGGGTAAATCGATTTACTAATTTTTTTGTAACCAGTTCCGGAACTGTAACCGCTGTATTTGGTGACCATATAAACTTCTCAAACGTTTTTGCAGCAGGTTCAATATTTGCTAACTTTGATTGATTCAGAAGTTCAATTTCAACACCATTTGCAACACCATTTGAATACAACTTATCAATTCTTTGCAAATCTACTTCATCGCGACAAACAACTACTTTCCCAGATTCCAAAATTGGTACATCGTTTTTCTTACAAAAATCCCTAAGATGGATATTTCCATCTCGGCAAAATTTTGCCTTTAGTGAATCTGGTGAATAATAAAAACCTGCGTGGATGACGCCAGAGTTTCTGCCGCTGGCATGAAAACCTGAAACCAATTCTTTTTCATAAATAACAACCTTCGTACTTGGATTAGATTCAAGAATATTAATTCCAAATGACAGACCAATCACTCCACCACCTACTATTAGGTAATCAATCGTTGGTTGTGAAGAATTCATCATTAAATAGAGCCAACGCCCGTTGCGGCTTTACGAGATTTCTTTTTTGATGCGCTGTCTGAAATCGTGTTCTTGGTAAGTGTGGGCGCGGTTTTTTTTCGACGTTTACCTTTTTTAGGAGCACCTTCATTCGCCAACTCCCAGGCTCTTCGTCCAGCTAATAACTCAAGACCGCGTTCTAATGTCAAATGTTCTACGACATCACCTCGACGCAAAGTTGCATTTGTTTCACCATCAGTTACATACATTCCAAATCGACCATCTTTAACAATAAGTGATTTACCACTGGCAGGATCAACTCCTAACTCTTTTAATGGTGGTTTAGCCACACCGCGGCGGCGCACTTTTGGTTGCTTATAAATCTCTATCGCCTCATCAAGTGAAATTGAAAATATCTGATCTTCACTTTGTAAAGTGCGGGAATCAGTGCCGTGTTTTAAATACGGGCCATACCTTCCGTTTTGAGCAGTTATATCAACGCCTTCATAGGTACCGACAACTCTTGGCAGAGATAAAAGCCTAAGCGCATCATCGATTGTCACAGTATTTAAATTCATCGAACTAAATAATGAAGCGGTTCGGGGTTTAATCACATCTTTTTTCCGTTTTTTCTTTGCTCCCTCTTCTGGCTCTGGTAAAACTTCAGTCACATAAGCGCCGTATCGGCCAGACTTTGCAATTATTGGATATCCAGTTTGTGGATCAGTGCCAAGTTCGCGCTCGCCAGATGGGGCTGCCAACAATTCAATTGCTTTTTGTAAAGTTAATTCATCTGGAGCTAAATCCTCTGGAATGTTTGCAAATTTTCGATTTTCACCCTCACCTTGTTGAAGATAAGCACCATAACGACCAACCCGAATTTCTATTCCTTCGCCCATTTTCATCGTATTGATTTCTTGCGCATCAATTGCACCTAAATCGGCAGACATTGCTTGCAAGCCAGGATTTTTATCAGACCCAAAGAAAAATCTCTTAAGCCAATCAATTCTTTGCTCTTCACCAATCGCAATCCGATCTAAATCTTCTTCCATGCTGGCGGTAAATTCGTAATCAATTAATTTAGTGAAGTGTTGTTCAAGTAAACCGGTCACACTAAATGCTAAAAAGGTAGGAACTAATGCGCGTCCGCGTTTGTTTACATACCCGCGATCTTGAATAGTTTGAATAATCGATGCGAAGGTTGAAGGTCTACCAATACCAAGTTCCTCTAGTTTTTTAACTAATGTCGGTTCGGTATACCTAGCCGGTGGTTTAGTTTCATGGCCCTCGAACAAATACTTTGAAACCAAAATTTCTTCATTTAACTTCATTACAGGCAAGCGTTTATCGGAATCTGAATCCTCTTTATCTTCTTTTTCATCAATAATTTCTTCATAAGCCGCTAAGAATCCGGGGAAAACTACGGAAGAACCATTCGCTCTAAATATTGCATCTTTGTTATCTTTTGTGTGAACTTGAAAATCAACTCGCATCTGCATCTTTTTAGCATCAGACATTTGTGATGCAACGGTGCGCTTCCAAATTAAATCGTAAAGCGCGAACTCATCTCTTGATAATTCCGGTGCAATCTCTCCTGGAGTTCTAAACGAATCTCCCGCTGGTCTAATTGCCTCATGGGCTTCTTGTGCATTCTTGCTTTTGCCTTCGTAAACCCTTGGCGATGATGGAACATACTCTTTTCCATAAAGTGAAATAGCGCTGGCACGAGCTGCCTCAATCGCGCTGGCCGATAAAGTTACTGAATCTGTTCGCATGTAAGTGATGTATCCATTTTCGTACAAACGTTGCGCAATTCGCATTGTTACTTGTGCACCCCAGCCCAACCTTGATCCAGCATCTTGTTGCATTGTTGATGTCGTGAACGGAGGTTTTGGCCGTTCTGTTCGCGGCGACTCATCAATTGATTTAACTGTTAATGCTTTGCCTGCTAAAGAAGTTGCCAGCGCACTTGCAGAAGATTCATCAAGTAGCAAAATGTTTTGAATTTGTTTTTCTTTAATACCACCGCTTGCATCAAAGTCGTTTGTGGCGGCTATTCGCTTGCCATCAACGCTAATTAATCTAGCTTTAAATCCTGGCTGACACTCTGCTTGAAGATCCCACCAGGTTGAAGTTATGAATGCCATGCGCTCACGTTCACGTTCAACAATCAATCTTGTTGCCACAGATTGCACTCGGCCAGCGGAAATTCTGGGCATTACTTTTTTCCAAAGCACTGGTGAAAGTCGATACCCGTACAGTCGATCTAGAACTCTTCGCGTCTCTTGCGCATCGACCAATCGATAATCTAAGTCTCGAGTTTCCTTTGCAGCCTTTTGAATAGCATCTTTTGTAATTTCATGAAAAACCATTCGCCGGACCGGAATCTTTGGGCGCAACACTTCAATCAGGTGCCAAGCAATCGCTTCGCCCTCGCGATCTTCATCTGTCGCCAGTATCAATTCATCGGCAGATTTCATTAAATCTTTAAGTTCTGAAACTTTGGCTTTCTTATCTGGATTGATTACATAAAGTGGCGCAAAATCTTCTTCAATATTTACACCCTCTTTTGCCCAAGGAATTTTTTTATACTCTTTTGGAATATCGGCAGCGCGTTGAGGTAAATCGCGGATATGGCCAACCGATGCTTCAACTACATAATCTTTTCCAAGAAAAGCGCCGATTTTCCGCGCTTTAGCTGGAGATTCAACTATTACTAGTTTGGTACCCAAGTGCTAAATAAATCCCGATTACTTTAAGCAATCGCAGTGGATTTACGCCTACTTCTAATTAATGAGTAAACAATTACTAGTACTGCAACTAGAGAAATTATTTTTGCAGTTGACTCGTTTCCATTTAGTGCAAATGAAACAATCGCTGGCGTAATCAACAAACCAACTAAGTTCATTACTTTAATTAATGGGTTAATAGCTGGACCAGCTGTGTCTTTAAATGGATCTCCAACTGTGTCACCAATAACTGTGGCAGCGTGCGCTTCAGATCCTTTACCGCCATGGTTTCCATCTTCAACCATCTTTTTAGCGTTATCCCAAGCACCACCGGAATTCGCTAAAAACACCGCCATTAAAGTTCCGGTGCCAATTGCACCAGCAAGGTATGCACCAAGTGCGCCCACGCCTAATCCAAATCCAACGGCAATTGGCGCCATCACAGCTAATAAACCAGGAGTGGCAAGCTCGCGCAACGAATCGCGGGTACAAATATCAACGACTCGACCATATTGCGGACGAACTTTTCCAGTCATGATGCCAGGGAATTTCTGGAATTGTTCACGCACTTCAAATACAACCGCTCCAGCTGCCCGTGAAACTGCGTTGATTGCCAACCCGGAAAACATAAATACAACTGATGCGCCAATGACTAAACCAACCAAATTTCTCGGATCGGCCACATCAAGCACACCTTGGAATTGCAACGCTAAATCTGTCGCGGTTTTTCCAGCTTCAGTAACCGCTTCTTTGATTGCATCAGTGAATGCACCAAATAGTGCAGTTGCAGCTAAGACTGCAGTTGCAATAGCAATTCCTTTTGTAATCGCTTTAGTTGTATTGCCCACTGCATCAAGAGAGGTAAGAATTTTTGCGCCGTCACCTTTTACATCGCCAGACATTTCGGCAATTCCTTGCGCGTTATCTGAAATCGGACCAAAGGTATCCATTGCAACAATTACACCTACAGTTGTAAGTAATCCAGTTCCGGCAAGTGCAACTGCAAATAGTGAAAGCACAATCGAGCCATTACCAAGTAAAAATGCACCAAATACCGCGGCGGCAATCAAAAGCGCTGAATAAACCGCAGATTCGAATCCAACTGAAATTCCAGCCAATATCACAGTTGCCGGACCGGTCTTTGATGATGCGGAAACATCATTAACTGGGCGCTTGCCAACTTCTGTAAAGAATCCAGTTAATACTTGAATCGCAGCAGCTAAAACAATTCCGATCAAAACTGCAGTGAATGCAAACATTCTTGGATTTAGGTCAAAGTTCTGCATATCAGTTTTCAAACCCGACATATTCTTTAATGAATCTGGCAAATATGTGTAAGTGGTTAGTCCTACTAATACCGCGCTAATAACGGCAGATAAAAAGAAAGATCGATTAATTGCATTCATTGCGCTTCGATCACCGGCACGCAATTTGGTTAAAAAGATTCCGATAATCGCGGTGATGATTCCGATGCCTGGAACAAGTAGAGGATAAATAAGTCCGGCATCACCAAAACCTGCTTTACCCAGAATTAAAGCTGCAACCAAAGTAACCGCGTATGATTCAAATAAATCTGCAGCCATTCCAGCGCAATCACCAACATTGTCGCCAACGTTGTCTGCAATGGTGGCAGCATTTCGTGGATCATCTTCTGGAATATTTTTTTCAACTTTACCAACTAGATCGGCACCTACATCGGCCGCCTTGGTAAATATTCCGCCGCCCACACGCATGAACATCGCAAGCATTGCAGCTCCAAAACCAAAACCTTCTAAAACTTTTGGCGCATCAGCTTTATACAAAATAACTACCAAACTGGCGCCAAGTAATCCCAATCCAACTGTGGTCATACCAACAACACCACCGGTTCGGAAAGCAATCTGCACAGCTTTTGAGGCTGACTTTTGTCGAGCCGCTTCAGCAACTCGAACGTTAGCCCGCACTGCCAACCACATTCCGTTATAACCAACCAAAGCTGAAAAGGCTGCGCCGATTAAGAAAAATATCGAACGACCAATTCGAATGTCCATGTCGCCGGGTAGTGCAAAAAGTAGAACAAAAACAATCGCTACAAAATAGGAAAGGGTTTTAAATTGTCTTGTTAAATATGCAGCCGCGCCTTCTTGTACTGCGGCGGCAATTTCCCGCATCTTGTCGGTACCTTCACCTGCCGCCAGAACTTGCGCGCGCAGCCCATAAGCAATTGCAAGCGCAACCAGCGAAATTCCAAGAACGATGTATGCGTAATTTAGGTTATCCCCGGATACTTGAACTAAATCCAATTTCAATCTCCTTTTATGTCCCTATTTATCTTTCACTATACATATTTATTAGGTTTATTAATTTTGCCCTAATAGACAATGGGCGAGAGTTTACGCACACTCTAGGGTTAATCGGCAAATCTGAGCAAGGAAAAAGTGGATAAAGGCTGAATTCAAAGCACATAATCATTGAATTGGAATATCTCAATATAACCTTTTCTCCATGCATTTCCTTAGCGCTGAGAGCGCAATCAATACTTTTGGGTTGATTGGAATATTTGCAATTCTTTTTTTAGAAACTGGATTACCACTGATCATCGGTCTGCCCGGAGATTCTCTGTTATTTCTGGCCGGTGTAGCGGCATCTGGTACCGGTGAAAAACTTAATGTAAAACTTTCGCTGGCGCCATTACTGATTGGTTCGGTGTTAGCCGCAATATTTGGATCTCAATTAGGACATTGGCTTGGAAAAAAATACGGAGTAAAACTTTTTCAAAACGAGAAATCAAAAGTTTTCAACCCAAGATATTTAGCAAAGACAAAAACTTGGGTGGAAAACTACGGTATGGGAAAGATGATTTTTATTGGCAGATTTATTCCAGTAGTTCGACATGTGGTCAATCCAGTATCGGGTTTACTTGGTTTCCCAGTTAAAAAATTTATCTTTTGGAATGTAGTAAGTGCAGTTGTTTGGACACAAGGATTCATCTGGGGTGGTTATTACTTAGGCGAAAAGTTAAAGGGATCAGTTGATCAATATATTCTGCCGATAGTTGCGGTAATTGTTATTTTGTCTATTTCGCCAATAATTTTAGAGTTATATAAAAATTACAAAAATAAAAGATAATTTAATTTAAACCCAAGTCGGCTAATGAATACGCCGACAAATAAGGTAAACCAACCGTTTCGACCGCGACTTTGGCGCCACGTTCAACGATTACCGCAACTGCGACAACGATTGCGCCTTCTGCTTTTAATGCTTCTACTGCAGTTAAAACTGAACCTCCGGTAGTGCTGGTGTCTTCGACCGCTAATACTTTTTTTCCTTTTATATCTGGCCCTTCAATTCTGCGCTGTAATCCATGAGCTTTCTCAGATTTACGCACAACAAATGAGTTTAACTTTCGCCCATTTTTTGCTGCACTATGCATCATTGCGGTAGCCACGGGATCTGCACCAAGGGTTAAACCACCAACCGCTTCGTAATCAAAATCTTTTGTAAGTTCTAACATGACTTCGCCTACCAATGGCGCTGCCTCTGAATCTAAAGTCACTCTACGTAAATCAACGTAGTAATTTGCTTCTTTTCCGCTGGACAAAATTACTTTGCCATGAACAACCGCTTTGTTTTTTATTTGTTCCTTTAGTTTTTCTTTTGCATCAGTGGCGGACATAACCCCACTTTAATCTAGATATTTATAATTTGGCTTGCTTAGCTAAATCTGCCCGTGGGTTAAATTCTCTGGTCGTGTTTGCAAAATCATCTAGTGCTTTTTTGGCTGCGCTATCGACTCGCTGCGGCACCACTATCTCCACAGTAATTAGCATGTCGCCAACAACTGATTTGCTTCTGATTCCACGGCCTTTTACTCGCAATGTCCTTCCTGATGGTGTACCGGGTGCGATTCGAACCTTAACCTCATCGCCATCAATGGTCGGCACATTTATATCGGCACCTAGCACCGCTTCGTTAAATGTGATTGGAACTTTTATCAAGATATTTTCATCTTTGCGAGCAAAAAAAGAATGAGGTTGCACATTTATCGTGACATACAAATCTCCAGCGCCACCGGCACCAGGAGCCCCTCTACCTTTAAGTTTTATTTTGGCACCATCTTTTATTCCCGCGGGAACTCTGGTTGTCACATTAATTGGCGCAGTGTTTTGTGGTCGTAAATTTAAATTAAGTTCAGTGCCTTTGATGGAATCTTTAAATGAAATAGTGGTTTGGGTTTGTAAATCAGCCCCACGACGTGACCTAGCACCACCTCCGAAAATGGTTGAAAAAATATCATTATCGGAACCAAATAAATCTGAAAAATCTGCACCATTAAAGTTTCCAGCAAAGCCGCCGCTTGAGTTTCCACTAAAACCTGGTGGAATTCGACCTGATTTAAAAGCTTCCCGCGCTTGGTCATATTCAGCCCGTTTTTTATCATCGCCAAGAATGTCGTACGCCTCTGAAACTGCTTTGAATCTATCCTCTAATTTCTTATCGCCCTTAGTTTTATCGGGATGCAATTCGCGAGCTAATTTTCGATACTGCTTCTTGATTGCGGCAGAGTCTGCAGATTTAGCCACACCAAGTATTTGATAAAAATCTTTTTCAAAAAAATCTTTTGCGGCCATAACTTAAATTCTGTTATGACGGATCAGTAACAGCAACCCGTGCCGGTCTTAAAACTCTATCTTTGTATTTATATCCTGGTTGTAAAATCTCAGTAGCGGTTGGTTCAGTCACATCACTAGATTTATTATGCGAAAGCGCTTCGTGAATATTTGGATCAAATGCTTCACCTGCCTGACCGAATTTCACCAAACCAAGTTTTTCAGTAGTAGAAAAAATCCGATCAGCTACCGCTTTAAATCCGCCGACCAGTTCACCATGTTGGCTCGCTCTATCTAAATCATCCAAAATTGGTAAAAGCTCGGTCAAGAAAATTGCAGTTGCTAAATCTGCAGCAACAGCTCGATCTCGATCGACCCGCTTTCGATAATTTGAATACTCCGCTTGCAAGCGTTGTAAATCATTTTTTAGAGTTTGCGCTTCGTCGGTGAGAGTAGTCGCTTCGCTTAAAGCTTCCTCTACCGCTTCAGAGAGTTGCTGTTCTGAATTAGCAGCTTGGCTCTCTTCGCTCATTACTTCTCTTCAACAATCTCGGCATCCTGCACACCGTCGTCAGGAGTTGTTCCACCGGTTGCCTGAGTTTGAGCCGCTGCGTTTGCTGCATAAAGCGCCGCTCCTAATTGTTGACTGATTTCAGAAACTTTTTCAGTTGCACTCTTAATTGCAGTGATGTCGCTACCAGCCAATGCTTTCTTTAGATCAGCGAGCGCAGTCTCTAGTTCAGTTTTTTTAGTTGCGTTCTCGCCCTCATTAAATTTATCGGCATTGTCCTTTAAGAACTTCTCGGTTTGATAAACCAAAGAATCGCCAGTGTTTCGGATATCCGCCTCTTCGCGACGCTTTTTATCTTCTTCTGCATGTGCTTCAGCATCTTTCATCATTCGATCTATTTCATCTTTTGGAAGGGCTGATCCTCCAGTAATTGTCATACGTTGTTCTTTACCGGTTCCAAGATCTTTTGCTGAAACATGCACAATTCCATTTGCGTCAATATCAAATGTCACTTCAATCTGTGGAACTCCACGTGGAGCTGGTGGTAATCCCGTTAATTCAAACATTCCAAGTTTCTTGTTATAAGCAGCCATCTCGCGCTCGCCTTGGAAAACTTGAATCTGTACCGCTGGTTGATTGTCATCTGCGGTTGTGAATATTTCACTTCGTTTTGTTGGAATCGTTGTATTGCGCTCGATTAATTTGGTCATGACGCCACCTTTGGTTTCAATACCCAAAGAAAGTGGGGTCACATCAAGTAACAAAACATCTTTAACTTCACCTTTAAGAACTCCGGCTTGAAGAGATGCACCGACTGCAACAACTTCATCAGGGTTTACACCTTTGTTGGGTTCTTTTCCGCCGGTTAAGGATTTAACTAGATCAACAACAGCTGGCATACGAGTTGAACCACCAACTAAAACCACATGGTCAATATCTGCGATTGGAATTCCGGCATCGCGTAACACCGCTTCAAATGGTTTCTTGCAACGATCTAAAAGTGTTGCCGTCATTCCTTGGAATTGTGCCCGCGTAATAGTTTCATCTAAGAACAATGGGTTTTTTTCTGCGTCAACTGTTATGTAAGGCAAATTAATTGAAGTTTGAGCCGAAGCAGATAATTCGATTTTAGCTTTTTCCGCTGCTTCACGAACACGTTGCATCGCCATTTTGTCTTTTGTTAAATCAATTCCATTTTTTGCTTGGAAAGTTTTGACAAGGTGATCAACCAGAGCTTGATCCCAATCATCGCCACCTAAATGATTATCACCATTTGTAGCTTTAACTTCTACAACACCTTCGCCAATTTCTAGCAAAGACACGTCAAATGTTCCGCCACCGAGATCGAATACTAAAATAGTTTGTTCTTTGTCGCCCTTATCTAATCCGTATGCAAGAGCTGCAGCAGTTGGTTCGTTAACGATGCGTAACACATTCAAACCGGCAATCTCGCCAGCTTCTTTAGTTGCTTGTCGTTGCGCATCATTGAAATACGCTGGAACAGTAATAACCGCATCGGTAATAGTTTCACCCAAATAACTTTCCGCATCGCGCTTTAGTTTCATTAAAATGCGAGCCGAGATTTCTTGTGGGGTGTATTTTTTTCCATCAATATCCATAGTCCAGTTTGTGCCCATATGACGCTTGACTGAACGAATTGTTCTTTCAACATTTGTTACCGCTTGTCGCTTTGCGACTTCGCCAACTAAAACTTCGCCATTCTTTGCAAATGCCACAATTGAAGGAGTTGTTCTCGCACCTTCGGCGTTAGCAATCACAGATGGTTCGCCACCTTCCAATACCGCCACGCAACTATTGGTGGTTCCTAAATCGATACCTACTGCTCGTGCCATATCTATAACTCCTTTTTGTTCCTTTTACTTATTTCAAGAATTTCTGCCTGAACTTTTGGGTTTGATCTAAAAACCCCTTCCAATACTGGAAAAGTCAGGTCGATACCTTTTTAACTTACGGCTTATGACAAATATTCCCTGCGGGTGGGTTTAATAACTAGGGTTGCCAGAATCCCACCGATAAATCCCCCGATATGAGCCCGCCAGTCGATATTGCTGATGATTAGTGGCATCGCAAGGTTGATTCCAACCAAGGTAAGAATCGAACGATAATCCGCACCCATTCTCTTCCCGGTAATTGCCAATGCCCCAAACAATCCAAAGATCATCCCGGAAGCTCCGACTGCATAAGTTGGATTTGAATTCAAATAAACTGAAAAAGTTGAACCGGCCAATAATGAAACCAGCAAAATAATTACATAGCGAGTGCGACCATAAAAATTTTCAATCGGAATTCCCAAAGAGTAAAACGCCATCATGTTAAAAAGTAAATGAAAGATACCGCCATGTGTGAGCGCTATTGTGAATAAACGGTAATACTCGCCATTTTTTACAGCAAAACTGTTAATCATAAATTGATCAACGATTGAAGGTTGCAAAACACCAAGCACATAACAGCCTGATATAAAAATTACCAGGCTTCCGGTTAAAGAATTACTTAATCGTGACAGATTGAATCTTTACCGCTTGGGTTGGTTTATCTTGTGGACCGGTCTTAACTGTTGCAATCTTATCTACCACTTTTTTTGAAGCTTCATCTTTTACCTCGCCAAAAATTGTGTGCTTGCGATTTAGCCAAGTGGTCGCAGCAACTGTTATAAAAAATTGTGATCCGTTTGTATTAGGACCAGCGTTTGCCATTGCCAGCAAATAAGGTTTGTCAAAAGTCAATTCACCGTGAAACTCGTCGGCGAAGTTATAACCTGGTCCGCCCATCCCGGTACCCATTGGGTCGCCACCTTGAATCATGAAACCGGCAATTACTCGGTGAAAAATCGTATCGTCATATAAATTCTTTTTAGTTTTCTCGTTTGTGAATGGATCTCGCCATTCCTTTTTTCCAGTTGCTAGTTCAATAAAATTAGTTACAGTTTTTGGGGCATGGTTTGGGAATAATTCAATAGTTATATCGCCCATAGAAGTGTGAAGTATCGCGGTATTAATAATTTCTCCTTTTATTTCTCTATCTTGTTTTTTAACTGTTAAATTTTCTTGCAAAAATTGAATTTATTTAGGTTTCACAAACCTTTTTCTAATCTCTGTTTCATTTGTTTTATTTGAGCCTATTTGTGGAGACTAG
>CALMJB010000055.1 GCA_937864205.1 uncultured Actinomycetes bacterium
TTCTAAGTAAGCCAGCGCTCATTGTGATTCCGAATCTGCTGATACCGGCGAATAATGCAGCCGATTGTCCGATTCCGATCAGCAGTGCACTTTTGCTATTTAAATGGGTGGCGATACTCTGATCGGAGTCGGCCACAATTTCATTTGGGTTTTTTCGAACCAAACGTTCGGCACTGAACAGAATCAATCCATTTAGCATCAAAAAAGCACCGGTATACAACGGTTTACCAAATAAGGTTTGAAAAAAATCAGAGAACAGCACTCCGAGCAGTCCAACCGGAATCGTCGCAATAAGTATGTAAGAGAGCACTTTGAATTGTGGGTTATTAAATTGTTTTCCGGAAATAGAACTGATTGCTGATCCAATAATTCGATACCAACGTTTGCGGAAAACGATGAAAAGCGCAATCACACTAGCTAAATGCATCGCAATTGTTATCAGTAGATATGCGTGATTTTCCTCGGAAATGAACTCTTTAAATGAACCGCCAATCCAAGCCGGAATCAAAATTGCATGTCCCAAACTTGAAACTGGAAAAAGTTCGGTGATTCCCTGAATTATCGCAGTAATGATTGCCTGCGAATAAGTAAAAGTCATGACTGGTAAAGTCTAACAGTGAGCATCCGGAGCAGATTTTTACATTTTTTGGTCTCGATTCGGCATTTCTTCAAACCAGCAAAATTTGTTCCGGATATGCCTTGGACGGCGAAATCAACTTGGGGAATCTTTGAGCGTCCAAGAATTTCTACCCGAGTCATTTTCCTTTCCATTGGTTTAATTTTGTTTGGTATCGGTGAAGGGTTGCTAGTTGAGTCTCGATTAGGAAATGCACCTTGGACCGTGCTATCTGAAGGTGTTTCTCTAAATACCCCGCTTAATATCGGCGAATCAACAGTTCTAGTTTCACTGATTGTCTTTGCTATTTGGTTTCCGCTTAAGTTAAAACCTGGATTTGGCACAATTGCAAATATTATTTTGATAGCAGTTGCACTTCAGATAAGTGTCGATGCGATAAAAACTCCTGATTCATTTTCCGGCAAATTAATTTTCGTGCTTTCTGGAATTTTGGCAGTTGGAATAGGTTCGGGGTTGTATATAACCTGCGGATTAGGCGCCGGTCCTCGTGATGGACTAATGACCGGATTGAATCAACGCACTGGCATTCGAGTCGGACGAATCCGCCTGATGTTGGAATTAATCGCCTTGACCATCGGCTGGCTCCTTGGTGGCAAGGTGGGTTTGGGTACCGCACTGTTTGGGTTACTCGTTGGCCAATCGGTAGCGATCTCCTTCGGAGTGGTGGAGCGATTTACCAAGCGGTAGGCAATAGCCTTCTCACTTCTTCCCTCGGTTTGTCAGACCGTATCTG
>CALMJB010000056.1 GCA_937864205.1 uncultured Actinomycetes bacterium
CAGATACGGTCTGACAAACCGAGGGAAGAAGTGAGAAGGCTATTGCCTACCGCTTAGTAAATCGCTCCACCACTCCGAAGGAGATCGCTACTGATTGGCCAACGAGTAACCCAAACAGTGCGGTGCCCAAACCCACCTTGCCACCAAGCAGCCATCCGATGGTCAAGGCGATTAATTCCAACATCAGGCGGATTCGCCCAACTCGAATGCCAGTGCGTTGATTCAATCCGGTCATTAGTCCATCACGTGGACCGGCGCCCAATCCGCAAGTTATGTATAACCCCGAACCTATTCCAACTGCCAAAATTCCAGAAAGTACGAAAATTAATTTGCCGAAAAAGGAATCAGGAGTCTTTATCGCATCGACACTGATCTGAAGTGCAACTGCTATCAAAATAATATTTGCAATTGTGCCAAATCCAGGTTTTAACTTAAGCGGAAACCAAATAGCAAAGACAATAAGTGAAACAAGAACTGTTGATTCGCCGATATTAAACGGGGTGTTCAGAGAAACTCCTTCAGATAGCACGGTCCAAGGTGCATTTCCTAATCGTGACTCAACTAGCAACCCTTCGCCGATACCAAACAAAATTAAACCAACCGACAGGAAAATGACTCGAGTAGAAATTCTTGGTCGTTCAAAGATTCCCCAAGTTGATTTCGCCGTCCAAGGCATATTCGGAACAAATTTTGCTGGCTTGAAGAAATGCCGAATCGAGACCAAAATCTGTAAAAATCTGCTTCGGATGCTCACTGTTAGACTTTACCAGTCATGACTTTTACTTATTCGCAGGCAATCATTACTGCGATAATTCAGGGAATCACCGAACTTTTTCCAGTTTCAAGTTTGGGACATGCAATTTTGATTCCGGCTTGGATTGGCGGTTCATTTAAAGAGTTCATTTCCGAGGAAAATCACGCATATCTACTGATAACAATTGCGATGCATTTAGCTAGTGTGATTGCGCTTTTCATCGTATTTCGTAAGCGTTGGTATCGAATTATTGGATCAGCAATCAGTTCCATTTCCCGAAAACAATTTGAAAACCCACAATTTAAAGTACTCTCATATATTCTTATTGCGACGATTCCGGTTGGTCTGCTCGGAGTGCTTTTCTCTGATTTTTTTCAAACCTTATTTGGTAAACCTTTGTATACCGGGGCTTTTTTGATGCTAAATGGTTTGATTCTGTTTAGCGCCGAACGTTTGGTTCGAAAAAACCCAACTGAAATTGTGGCCGACTCCGATCAGAGTATCGCCACACATTTAAATAGCAAAAGCGCGCTATTAATCGGAATTGGGCAATCGGCTGCCTTATTCGCCGGTATCAGCAGATTCGGAATCACAATGAGCGCTGGCTTACTTAGAA
>CALMJB010000057.1 GCA_937864205.1 uncultured Actinomycetes bacterium
CTTTTTCTAGGATTGAAATCGAACCGCCACTTCTTTGCGATGTCGCCGCAATAATTCGCATTGTTGAAGATTTACCGGCTCCATTTGGGCCTAGAAATCCAAATGATTCCCCTTTGTGGACTGTGAAATTTATTCCGTCGACTGCGGTGAAGTCGCCAAATTTCTTACTGAGATTTTTAGCGATAATCAATTCCATCGAATTGAGTTTACCTGAAAGATTTAGTGAGTTTGTTCAAAATAACTAGAATTACCAGATGGCTGGCGAAGTAAAAATTCGAATTTTGCGTTCTTTATCTGAACAATCTCTTGCTAGAAATATTTTTGATAAGACCTGGAGCAAGGATGTTGGTACAGAAATTACTTCGAATTTGCTACAAGCAATGGTTCACAACGGTGCATACTTATCTGGAGCTTTCATAGATGAAAAAATTGTTGGTGCTTCATTTGGATTTGCTGCCGTGGAACCGGAATTACATCTTCATTCCCATATGACCGCAGTTTTGCCAGAGTATCAAGATCAAAACATCGGGTATCAACTTAAATTGCATCAGAAAGATTGGGCGAGAACAAATGGGTTTTTAAGTGTTTCATGGACATTTGATCCACTGGTAGCCAGAAATGCCAATTTCAATATAAATAAATTAGGAGCAAAAATAACTAATTATTTTGCAAATTTTTATGGCGCCATGGATGATGAACTAAACGCTGGTGATGAATCAGATCGGTTATTAGCAAGACTTGCCACTAACGAAAAGGAACCGAAAAGAAATTTCGAGAAATTAGAATTAATCTCAATCCCAAATGACATAGTCGCTATTAGGAAAAAGGAATTGAAAGAGGCTTTAAAGTTGCGATTTGAAGTTAGAGAAAAATTTATAGATTTGTTAAAAAATGGTTACCAAGTAATTGGCTTTAATAAAAATTCAGAGTATGAATTAGGCAAATGAAAATTTCTAGATTTAATTTACGAATAATTGGCTTGCCTTTGGTTAGACCATTCCGAACATCTTTTGGTACCCAAACTGCGAGGGAAGTTTTATTGGTCGAAGTAGTAACTGATGATGGAATATCGGGCTGGTCAGAGTGCGTAGCAATGTCAGAGCCCCTGTATTCACCTGAATATGTAGCAGGATGTTTAGATTTATTGAAGAGATTTTTAATTCCAGCGCTCAAATTTCAAGTAAACGCAGATGAAGTCGCAAAGAATTTAAGCCCTTATTTGGGCGGACAGATGGCTAAAGCCTGCCTTGAAACTGCGGTGCTGGATGCGCAATTAAAGAAAGAGCAAATTTCATTGGCAAAATTTTTAGGTTCAACCAAAAGTAAAGTGGAATGCGGTGTATCAGTTGGAATTTCAGATTCGATTCCAAAGTTTATTGATGAGGTTTCAGGCTACATCGATGAAGGTTATCGAAGGATTAAACTTAAAATCGAACCCGATTGGGATTTTGAGCCAGTAAAAGCGGTGCGCCAAAAATGGCCCGATATTCCATTACAGGTTGATGCAAATCAAGCTTACGAGAGATCTGACGGAAAATTATTGGCAAAGCTTGATGAATTTAATTTGTTATTAATTGAACAGCCATTAGATGAACATGACATTTTGGGTCACTCATTATTGGCAAAACAGGTTAAAACTCCGATTTGTTTAGATGAGTCAATTATTTCTCTGCAATCTGCCGAAGATGCAATAGAAATGAAGGCAACATCAATCATCAATATAAAACCAGGGCGCGTTGGTGGATATTTAGAATCGGTAAAGATTCATGACCTCTGCCAAAGTAAGAAAATTCCGGTTTGGTGTGGTGGAATGTTAGAAACTGGAATCGGCCGTGCCGCAAATCTAGCTCTGGCAGCGCTACCTAATTTCACCTTACCCGGCGATACATCTGCATCATCGAGGTATTTTAAAAAAGATATCACGAATCCATTTGAGATGAAGGATGGATATATCGATGTGCCGAATGGAATCGGAATTGGCGTAGAACCAGATATTGAATATTTGGATTCGATCACAACTTATAAGGAGAGCGTTGTCCGAGAATAAACTGCCAACAAAAGTACGAATCATGTTTGTTGGAATATTGTTTTCAGCGATTGGCAATGGGCTGGTGTTGCCTTATATGTTCCTTTTCGTGCATAACATTTTGGGTTTTTCCACTCTTACTGCCGGATTCTTACTTAGTTACGGGGCAATGGCGGCATTAATTAGTTCTCCGATTTGGGGATTTTTTGTCGATCGATACGGCGCTCGTTCGGTACTGATGTTTTCCTTAGTAATTTCTGCAATCAGTTATGCATCTCTTAGTTTAGTTCACAGTTTATTTGAATTATTTTTAGTATTTACATTTTGCTGTATGGGGCAATCTGGAATGTGGCCGGCGCAGGGTGCGATTAATACATTTTTAACTCCCGAACATCTAAGAGAACGAATCTATGGAGCACAGTTCGCAGTTTTGAATCTAGGTATAGGTATCGGCGGACTACTTTCTTCGACTTTTGTAAAACTTGATAATGCAAGAACTTTTGAGATCCTATTTATCGGTGATGGAATTTCATATTTGCTTTATTTGTCAGCGGTAATTTTTTTAGGAAAAGTTCCAAATAAATCAGTTGGTGCCACTGAAAGTAAATCAGAAGAAGATCAGGGCTGGACAACGGTTTTAGCCGATAAAATTTTCCGAAAAGTTTGGCTGATTTCATTATTTGCAATTTTTTGCGGATATGCGCAGCTAGAGGTGGGTTTTGCCGCATTTTCAACTAGCGAAGCCGGTTTGCAACCGCGAGATCTAGCCTGGGCTTTTGCAGCCAATACTTTTTTAATTGCCACTTGCCAACTTTGGGTTACGAAAAAACTGACAAACTATTCTCGAAAGTTTGCCATTTCAGCAGCGGTACTTTTTTGGGCGGCTGCCTGGGCAGCCTTGGCATTAAGCGGCTTGAAGTTTGTGTCACCGCTATTTTGGGCAATAGCCTGCCAATTTATTTTTGGAATAGGCGAAATGATTTGGTCACCCATAATGCCAAGCATCGTCAATCAATTAGCGCCTGATCACTTGCGTGGACGTTATAACTCAGCAAGTGCGGCCACATGGCAAGTGGGACAAATAGCTGGGCCTGCCTTCGCTGGTTTGATGCTTGGTTGGAAAGTTCCTTGGTTATGGATTGGAATGTTGATATCTGCGTTGGTTGCAATTTCAGTTATTGCATCTAGATTAAACCTGCCACAACGTGAACAAAATAAGATTAGGTGATTAGAAAAAGGTAATTATGAAAAAATTCAACCAATGGTTAGCCAGTAAAATCACTAGCGCAGTTGGAACAATGTGGTGTGCATATATATTTGCTGCCATCGCGTTGATTTCATTGCCTTCTGCAATTAAGAGTCACGATCCAATTGTGATTGTCGCCTGGGTAGCACAAACATTTTTGCAGTTAGTTTTATTGTCAATAATAATGGTTGGTCAAGATGTGCAATCAAAAGGTATGCAACAAAAAATTTCCGAAACTCACGCTGCAAGTTTGGGCGAGTTTGAATTAGCCAAAGAGGCGCGCGAAATTGCAAATAAAGAATTACAGGAATTAAAGGAAATCGCTCGAGATATTCATAGGGTGATTCGTGATGTTGAGGGAAAAAAGTAATAAATAAATTCAATGAAGTTTTCTGATTTAATCGCATTTCCTAACATAAGAACACTTTATCTAGCCAGATTTATATCTAATTTTGGAAATGGAATGGCGCCAATTGCTTTAGCGTTTGGTGTTTTAGCTTTGCCAAATGGTTCTGCGCAATTACTTGGATTAGTACTCGGAGTTCAAACCACTATTTTCTTGATAATGACACCATTTGGTGGAGTGATAGCAGATCGATATGGCCGCGCCAAAATGGTTGGAATTTGCGATCTAATTGGTGGATTAATGTTGTTTGTTCAAGTTGCTTATTTCGCTACTGGAAATGTACCAATCCTTGTTTTGTTGATAGTTAATGGTTTGTTTGGTGTTTTATGGGGAATCTGGTGGCCAGCTTTTCCAGGCATCATGCCAGCGATACTGCCCGAATCAGCCTTGCAGCGTGGCAATGCGGTTAATTCATTTGTTTCAAATATTGGATTAATACTTGGCGCGGCTATTGCCGGATTCTTGGTGGCAAATTTTGGTGCGGCATTAGCACTTGGAATCGATGCCGCCACCTTTGTTTACTCTGGAATCGCAATTTATGGATTGAGAAATTTAACACCTGCGATGGAAGTCGTCGAAAATAAAATGCTAAAAGATTTAAAAGATGGCTGGAAAGTATTTATTTCATTTCGTTGGATTGTGGTAATTGTTAGTTGTTTTGCGTTTATCGTAATGTGTTGGGCTGCTGCTGAAAATGTATTAGGACCTTTAATCGCGCTAGAACATTTCAACGGTGCTAAATCGTGGTCACTTGTGATTAGTGCCGAATCTGCCGGATTAATTATCGGATCTTTTATAGCTTTTAAGATCAAACTTAAGTACCCCATGCGATTTTTAATGTTGTCATCCTTTACTTTAACTTTTTACATATGGTCATTAGCAAAACCTCAGTCACTACTGGTAATTGCTTTTTTTGCCTTTATGTTCGGAATAACTTTGGATTTATGGGGTTCTTTGTGGACTACTGCGCTTCAAACAAAAGTTCCTCGAGAAGCACTTTCGCGCGTTTCATCATTTGATGCCATGGGTTCACTGTTGTTTCGACCCATTGGTTTAGCGATTGCTGCCCCGCTTTCAAATGTATTTGGAATTTCTAATTTCTTAATTTTTGCCGCAGCCTTGACCGCTTTTGCAATAACCATCGGTCTGTTAGATCCACAGGTCAGAAATATGCAGATGAAGGAATAAGTTTTTTCTCAGAAAATTTTCAGATTCTATATTTACTATCAACTTAATGAAATTCAAAGAAAGGTTTGGAATGCGAAACTCAATTTTGAAGGTATTAACAGGTTTCATAATCGGGGCAACCGCAATCGGTGGTTTTGCAGTGGCACAAAACTCGCAGGTTCCAATAGTCAAAGCTTGCGTCGATAACAAAACTGGTGCGCTTTTTGCCTCAAGTAATGGCAGTTGCTCGAAAGGCAGATCTGCAATCGATATAGGCGCAACCGGTGCAAATGTTAAAAGTATTGCTCAAGATGTTTCACCTTCGGTGGTTTCAATTTCAGTCAGCACAAATTTCGGCGGCGGAACTGGTTCTGGATCTATTTACCAAACCAACTCATCAACTTCTTACATTCTTACTAACAACCATGTAATTGAAGGCGCAGTAAGTGGTGGAACAATCTCAGTCGAATTAAATAACGGAGATATTTTAAATGCGACAATTGTTGGGCGAGATCCAGCTTATGATCTTGCGGTTTTACAAATTAAGCGTGGCAATATGCCAACAATAACTTTCGGAGATTCAAATTCAATAAGTATTGGTGATCCGGTGGTCGCGTTTGGTTCGCCACTTGGCTTATCGGGCACCGTGACCAGCGGAATTGTCTCGGCTATAAATCGCCCTGTTACAACTGGTGGATCAAGTACAACTGAATCTTCTTATATAAACGCTGTGCAAACCGATGCTGCGATTAATCCTGGTAACTCTGGTGGACCATTGGTTGATGGAGCTGGGCGAATAATTGGCATTAATTCTGCAATTGCATCACTCGGTGCAACAAGCCAAACTGGCAGTATCGGATTAGGTTTTGCTATTCCTTTCAATCAAGCAAAACGTATTGCAGATGAAATAATCAAAAATGGTTTCTCAACCAAACCAATATTTGGTGTTTCATTTGATCCAACATATACCGGAATTGGTGCCAGAGTATTTGCGGTAACTAGCGGTAAAGGCGCTGCTAAAGCCGGCATTCCTGTTGGTGCAATTATCAAATCTATTGATGGCGTAAAAATCACAGATAACGTTTCGGCAATTGTCCGAATTAGGGCAAAGGCACCAGGTGATCAAGTCACGGTAGTTGCTGATTTACCAAATGGATCAAGTACCACTTTTACGGTGACACTAGATTCTGCACCATCATTAAATAATTAAAAATTTACTAAGGTAAAGATTTAGCACTTGCTTCGTGCGATAATTACCTGTGCGAAGCAAGGTTAAATCTCTTGAATTAGAGATTCTTTCGGCGATATCTGGAATTTTTATTGCATTTCAATCCAGAGTCAATGGCGAACTTTCACACAGAGTTGGCGACAGCTTAACCGCAGCATGTATCTCGTTCTTAAGTGGTTTTATAGTGGTTTCCCTGATCGCCTTTTCAAAAAAGAGTGTCAGAACCGGATTTAGCAAATTGCGTGCAGCGGTTTCTAATGGCCAAATCCCAAAGTATCGATTATTTGCCGGAGCACTCGGAGCGACTTTTGTGGCAGTTCAGACCTATTCAGTTCCAGTGATTGGAGTTGCACTGTTTACAGTGTCATCTTTGGCCGGACAAACTGTTATGTCTTTGTTTGTCGATCGCGCTGGCTTAACTGGCGGCGGAAGAAAAGAAATTGATAAAGCCAGAATAATTTCAGCTACGGTAACAGTATTTGCTGTGTTTATTTCTTGCCTAGATCGACTTAATCTTTCTGAGTTTTCTTTTTTTGCAGTTTTGTTGGGGTTATTTGCTGGAGGTTTAGTCGCATTTCAACGTGCATTCAATGGTCAAATAAATGAGTTCACTGGGCAAAGTTTTGCTACCTCTTGGTTGAATTTTTTAACTGGATGTACATTTTTGCTAATACTTTTTCTTGTTAAATCTATTTTTTCAGAGACGAAAATTCCAACTTCGCTTAATGGACCCATTTGGATTTATCTAGGTGGAACCATCGGTGTCATGTATATAGCTTTTTCGGCAAAGATTGTTCAAGAAATCGGTGTACTTGTTTTTACTATGGTCAGTGTGGGCGGATTATTGTTTGGTTCCTTGTTAATCGATTTATTTTTACCAACTCGAAGTGTAGGAGTTTCGATTTACTTAATTATCGGAATTGTTGTTGCTTATTTTGGAGTCTTGATTAGTGGTCAATCGCGGGTATCGCGACGGTAATTTCTGATTCCTGAAATAATTGATGCTGTTATAAAAAAAGCAGCTAAAAAATATGAAATATCTTTTACCCAAGAAATTGTTCCTGAGTAATACCCTGCCAAAGTGATACCAGTTCCCCATAGCAGTGCTCCTAGAGCATTGGCACTTAGGAATTTGTAGTAATTCATCTTCACGGTTCCAGCGATTGGTGGCACAAAGGTTCGAATCCATGGGAAATATCGAGCAATCACAACAGACCACCAACCATATTTGGCATAAAAGTTTTCTGATCTGATAATCATTCTTTGAACTCGCGCTGACTTTCGTTTTTCCAAGTATGGCCGGCCAATTTTTCTACCTAAAACATAACCAACTTGGTCACCTATAAATGCAGCTAAAAATATTAAGAAAACTAAAATTACAATATTAATATCGGTTCGAGTTGCTGCAACTAAACCAGCGCTAAAGAGAATTGAATCTCCGGGTAAAAAAAACCCAAAAAGTAAACCAGTTTCAATAAAGATAATTCCAGATACAACTAAGTAGAAAATAAATGGAGTTATTGGAGATAACTGGGTATCAAAACTTGCCGCCCAATTAAGCATGTGCTTTTTTTACTGCAGCAGCTACCTTCGATACTACGCTCTGATCAAACACGCTCGGAACTATGAAATTTGAATTCAATTGTTCATCAGTTACACATGAAGCAATTGCTTCGGCAGCATTTACCAACATG
The DNA here is from genome assembly GCA_937864205.1 of uncultured Actinomycetes bacterium. GTDB lineage: Bacteria > Actinomycetota > Actinomycetes > Nanopelagicales > Nanopelagicaceae > CALMJB01. The sequence goes on from CALMJB010000057.1 coordinate 7,768, forward strand.
CCATCGGTAATTTTGTTAATCCGCGCATCCAAAAGGCCACGAAAGATTCCCGGGAAAGCCAACACATTATTAATTTGGTTGGGTTGATCTGATCGTCCGGTTGCGACTACCGCAGCATATTTACGGGCAATTGTCGGATCAACTTCTGGATCTGGATTTGCTAAGGCAAAAACGATTGAATTCTTTGCCATATTTTTTACATCTGATTCTGAAATCACGTTAGAAGTACTTACACCTATGAAAATATCCGCACCTTTAAGCGCATCGGAAATTGAGCCGGTGAATTTTCCGGGGGCACAATTTTCTACAAACCACTTACGCATTGGGCTATCCGCAGGATTTGATTTAGAAACTAGACCATCTTTATCGAATCCAACTATGTTGGTTGCGCCTTTATGCACAAGCAATCTTGCGATTGCTGTGCCAGCGGCACCGACACCACTTAATACGATTTTTACTTCACTTAGATTTTTTTTCACAAGCTTTAATGCATTTGTCAATGCTGCTAACACCACAATGGCTGTGCCATGTTGGTCATCATGAAAAACTGGAATATCTAATTTTTCACGAAGTTTTGCCTCGATTTCAAAACAGCGCGGAGCGGAAATATCTTCTAAATTTATTCCACCAAAAACCGGGGCAATTATTTGAATCGTCCGAACAATCTCATCAACATCCTGAGTATCAAGGCAGACCGGCCAAGCGTCTACATCTGCAAATCTCTTAAATAATGCAGCCTTACCTTCCATAACTGGCAGCGCTGCTGCCGGGCCGATATTTCCTAGCCCTAATACGGCAGAGCCATCAGTAATCACGGCAACCGTGTTTCGTTTAATTGTTAATCGTCGAACATCTGAAGGATCTTTAACGATTGCCTGCGAAATTCTGGCCACACCCGGGGTATAGGCGCGGGATAAATCATCGCGGGTTTTTAGTGGCACTTTAGATTGCACTTCAATTTTTCCACCAAGATGCAACAAGAAAGTTCGATCCGAAACTTTTCGTACATTTAAAGAATCTTTTTTAGATAATGCAGAAGTTATTTGTTCGGCATGATCTGCATCAATTGCATTACAAGTTACGTCGATAACAACTTTTTCAAGAAAGGATTCGACCACATCAAGTGCGGTGATACTTGCGCCAGCTTCTGTCACCGCTTGGGTTATTTCTGAAACGGGTTGCTTGCTGGCTGTGCCTTCAATTCTTATTGTGATTGCATATCCGGGACTGGTGTTTGCCATTAAACCGCCCCATAAAGTCGGTCTCCGGCATCGCCGAGCCCGGGAACTATGTATCCGTGTTCATTTAATTTTTCATCTAATGCGCCGACCACCAATTTAACTTGCAACTTTGACCCTTCAAAAGCTCTTTCTAAAACTTTTACTCCTTCTGGTGCTGCCAAGATGCAAATCGCAGTGATATCGGTAGCACCTTTGTCAGAAATAAAATTAATTGCTGAAACTAAAGTGCCACCTGTTGCCAACATCGGATCGAGTACATAACACTGCCGATTATTCAAAGATTCAGGTAAACGATTTGCATAAGTTGTTGCCTTCAAGGTTTTTTCATCTCGAACCATTCCTAAAAAACCAACTTCAGCCGAAGGAATTAACTTTGACATTCCTTCTAACATGCCAAGACCGGCTCGTAGGATTGGAACTACTACTGGTTTTGGTTTACTTAGCAATTCACCATTTGCCATGGCAACTGGGGTTTTAACTTTTACCGATTGTGTTTTAACATCTCTGGTGGCTTCATATGCCAGCAACATGACAATTTCTTCAACTAAATGTCTAAATGTCGGCGAATCAGTTTTTTCATCTCGTAGTACCGTCAACTTATGAGTAATTAATGGATGATCAGC
>CALMJB010000058.1 GCA_937864205.1 uncultured Actinomycetes bacterium
GCTTGTACTTCATTGTTTTGTAGCACTCGATCAATTCGGGCTTTTTCAACATTTAAAATTTTTCCGCGGATGGGAAGCACAGCCTGAAATCTGGAATCGCGGCCGCCTTTAGTTGATCCGCCGGCAGAATCTCCTTCAACTATGTAAAGTTCACATTTTTCCGGTTCGGTCCACTGACAATCCGCTAACTTTCCTGGCATTCCCCGCCCCTCAAGTAAACCTTTTCGACTTCGGGATAAATCCCGAGCTTTACGGGCTGCAATTCTCGCTGCCGCCGCATCAATACTTTTTCTTACTATGTCTTTACCTTCGGTTGGGTTCTTTTCAAACCAACTTGTTAAATGATCATTCATTGCTTTTTGGGTAAAAGATTTTGCTTCAGTATTGCCTAGTTTGGTTTTGGTTTGTCCTTCAAACTGTGGTTCGCTAACTTTTATAGAAACAATTGCGGTTAGACCTTCACGAACATCATCGCCAGTTAAGCGGTCCTCTTTTTTGCGGATGAATCCCCATTCCTCACCAAATTTGTTGATGATGGAGGTTAAAGCGGTTCTAAAACCTTCTTCATGCATTCCGCCTTCATGAGTATTTATTGTATTTGCGAATGTATATACCGATTCTGAAAAACCACTATTCCATTGCATTGCAACTTCTAGTGACATTTTCGATTTGGAATCATCTGTAGTAAAACTGATTATTGATTTGTGCGCCTCGCCCCTAGATTGATTTAAGTATTTAACAAAATCAATAATTCCATTAGTGAATTGGTATTTAACTGAATTTGGGTTTCCCTTATCGTCTACGTGGCCATCGCGTTCATCGGTTAAAGTTAAAATTAATCCCTTATTTAAAAATGCCATCTCTCGAAATCTGGTTGCTAAAATTTCAAATGAGAAGTCGGTGGTTTCAAAAATATCTTTTGATGGCAAAAAGTTAATGGTTGTGCCGGTTTCGGATGTAGCCTTACCTTTCTTAACTTCTGCAGTCGGAACTCCTAATTTGTAACTTTGATTCCAAAAAAAACCATCTCTTTTCACATCCACCACAAGATCTGAACTCAGTGCATTGACAACTGAAACACCAACACCATGTAATCCACCAGAAACGCTATAGCCGCCGTCACCAAATTTTCCGCCGGCGTGTAAAACTGTTAGAACAACTTCGAGTGCAGACTTTTTTTCTACTGGATGTAAATCGACTGGAATACCTCGACCATTATCAATAACTGTTACCGAACCATTATTTTTTAAAAATACATTTATCTCGGTGCAATAACCAGCTAAAGCTTCATCGACTGCGTTATCTACAACTTCATAAACAAGATGGTGTAAACCTCTCTCACCGGTAGAACCGATATACATACCGGGACGTTTGCGGACCGCATCTAAACCTTCGAGAACTGTGATCGCTGAGGCGTCATATGATTTTGTTGGTTTTTTAACTGCGGGGCTTTTAACGGGTTTTTGATCCATAATCACCCCGAATCTTAGTCGCGCAGCGGTGGTGGGATTACCTTATTCCTTGTTTAAATGGGGATTAGCGGTATTTTTGCAACGAACTCGTAGGTGAGTATTAACCGTAGGTATCTCTGGGGCCCCGCGCGCCCTTGATTGACCTTAAACCTTTACGCCATTTCGGCGCATTTGGACCGATAAAAATCAGTTCTTCTACCAGCGCTCCAGGGGCACTGTTTCTAATTGTTACAAGTAACTCTTGTTGCATTAACCGCATTTGATTCGCCCAAGCAGATGATGAACACTGAATAGTTAATTTTCCATCGACGATTGTTATTGGCAAAGTATGAGAAGCAACTTCCTCGCCAACAATTTTATTCCATTCTGTAAACAGAGATCCTTCGGCTACACCTTGTTTCCAATTTCGATCTTCTACAATTTGGTTAATTAAGTTTTTAATTGGTTCTGGATCAGAATTTTCTCGTTTTAATAAATCATTATTTAAATTCGGCCGCCAAATTTTTGAAGTTTTGAAACTTTTAAAAAGTTCTCTAGCTAAATCATGCTTCATAATTGCTCACAAAACCTGATCTTACAAAATATTTTTCTCCTTTTATTTGTGTTGGTAAATCACTCACTACTGCGCAAGTTATTAGGGTTTGCTCGACTTCATCAATAACATTTAAAAGGTGAGATCTTCTTTCTTCATCAAGTTCTGCAAAAACATCATCTAAAATTAAAATTGGTTTTGTGCCCAATTTTTGAATATCTTTAAAAATGGAAAGTTTTAAAGCTAGGGCAATTGACCAAGATTCGCCGTGACTTGCATAGGTTTTTACTGGTTGGTTATCTAGTTTAAGAATTAAATCATCTCGGTGTGGGCCAATTAAGGTAAAACCTCTCTCTATTTCTAATTGGTATGCCGTAGTTAAACCTTTTTGTATTTTTTCTGAATTTACCTGTGGGTTATTAGAAGGTGATTCAATCGAAGACTTATATTGGATGGTTGCTGATTTCCCATTTGAAATTTGATCATAAGTTGATTGAAATATAGGTAGTAATTCATTGATGAGGTTTATACGCACTGCAATTAATTGACCACCTAAGTTTGCTACCTGATCATCCCAGGGTGATAATGATTCTTTATTGGATCTACTTTTAAGCAGCCGGTTTCGTTGTCTGATCGCTTTTTCATAATCACTAGTTAAAGCGGCAATTTTTGGTGATTTTAATGTTGCATACTCATCTAAGAATTTACGGCGTAATCCTGAATCACCGCGTACGAGATCCAAATCCTCTGGTGAAAAATAAATTGATTGCACTAATCCAAAAACTTCTTTTTGAGATTTAGTTTGATTTTGGTTGATTTGCGCTTTATTTGGTTTGTTTGAATTTAACTCTAAAACTAAATCTATGTCTCGATTTGGATGTGCAATTTTGCTTCGAATATATGCGGTTTCTTGATTTAGTTTTATTAAAGGTTGCACTGTGCTAACCCGGTGTGAGTTTAAAAATGTTTGAAAAATAACAGATTCAACAATATTGGTTTTACCTTCACCGTTTTTACCGATAAAGATATTTACACCGGGTTTTAAATTAAGATCTAATTTTTCATATGATCTAAAATTTATTAGTTGTAGATTTTTTATATACAAATTTTAAATTTTTCAAGCTGAGTATCGCATTGGCATCAACAAATATTTATAAGTATCAGTAGTACTTGCATCAGGTTTATCTAAACCAGTTAAAATTGCGGGCTTATTTGCGCCAGTAAAACCGATATGTGCAAATTTAGTACCTAGAGCGTTTAAGCCGTCGGTTAAATAAGTTGGATTAAATGCGATATTAATCGCTTCACCTTTGTAATTAATATCTATGGATTCACTAGCTTGGGCTTCATCTCCAGTACCAGCTTCTAGTTGTATTGAGTTATTTGTGAAATTCAGCCGTAGTGGCACTGTTTTATCAGTCACTAAAGCGACTCGTCGCACTGCATCCAAAAATACCGAGATTTCAACAGTAGCTTCAGATGAAAAACTGTTTGGAAGTAAGTGTTGAAAGGGTGGAAAAGAGCCATCTAATACTCGGGAAATTAGTGATTTTTTGGGCAGTGTGAACCCAATTAATTTCTCGTTGCTGTTTTCATCTGCTAGCGAGATATTTAATTGTTGGTTTAATTCTAAAAATTTTGCAGCCTCTGACAAAGTGCGGGCTCGAAGTAAAGTGTGGGTTTTAAAATTAGGGTTTTTTGCTTTCCAATCTAGTTTTTTAACCGCTAACCGGTAACGGTCTGTCGCTGCCAATGTAATTTGGTTTTCGTTAATTTCAATATAAACACCGGTAAGGGTTGGAAGAGAGTCATCTTTACCAGCGGCCACCGCAACTTGGTTTATGGCGTTAGCAAAAACCCCGCTGTTAATTTCTCCAGTGGTGGTGGGCATGTTTGGCAGGTTTGGATATTCGTTAATAGGAAGTATGGGAAGGGTGAATTTAGATTTTCCGGAAACCACATTGACCCTGGTTCCGTCTAAAGTAAAACTAATTGGTTTGTTAGGAAGTGATCTGGAAATTTCAGCAAGTAATCTGCCAGGAACTAGAACTTTTCCCGGTTGTTGCACCGAACCTGGAATTTCAGTTTTGGTTGAACTTTCTAAATCAGAAGCTGAGAAATGTAATGATTTATCCGCCTCGATAATGATGCCAAGTAGAGCGGTTGATATTGGCCGGTTTGATAATGAACGTGAGACCCAATTAACCGCGTCAACTAATAAATCTCGCTCTACTTCAAACTTCATTTTCCCTCTTATTTCTTGTTTTACTATTTTTCACTTCATATTTTTTAATTTGATTTTTCACTAATCTTGGTAATTCCCACAGGTTATTTTTTAAACCAATTTAATATCTATAAGAGTAGTAGTAGTAACCAACCAGAAACTCTGTTGATTTACACTAAAACACCAGGTCAGAAGGGAAAAACATTATCCCCGATCTGTTCATAGATTGTGGGTAACTATCTAAAAACCAACTTTTAAATACCGCTTAAATACTATCCACATTTTATCCACAACCTGTGGTCTATATATGTGGGTATTTAAGCAGGCAATTAAAAACCTTAATCACCAACAAATTTTCAATATTAAGTTTTAAAACTTTGTCGTTAAACAAAACCTTAATTAATTTTTGGACTGTTGTTTAATCCGATTCGTTAATTCAGTTACTTGGTTGTAAATCGAACGTCGTTCCGCCATAAGTTGGCGAATTTTTCGATCTGCGTGCATAACAGTTGTGTGATCGCGGTTTCCAAACACTGATCCAATTTTTGGAAGTGATAAGTCGGTTAGTTCCCGACACAAATACATTGCAATCTGTCTAGCGTTCACTAAAACTCGAGATCTAGAAGTGCCACAAAGATCATCAATTGTTAAACTAAAATAAGCGGCAGTCATAGCCATAATTGTCGCCTCAGTAATTTCCGGACCACCATCTTCTGGTATTAAATCTTTTAAAACTATCTCAGCTAACCCAAGTTCAACTGGTTGTTTATTTAAAGATGCAAAAGCGGTAACGCGAATCAAAGCACCTTCAAGCTCACGGATATTGCTAGAAATTTTGCTCGCAATAAACTCTAAAACTTCATCTGGCGCATTCAATTTATCTTGAGCAGCTTTTTTTCTTAAAATTGCAATACGGGTTTCAAGTTCAGGTGGTTGGATATCAGTAATTAAACCCCATTCAAACCGCGAACGTAGTCGATCTTCCAGTGTAGTTAGCTGTTTTGGTGGTCGGTCACTTGAAATAACTATTTGTTTGTTCGAGTTATATAAAGTGTTAAAAGTATGAAAAAACTCCTCTTGGGTGCGTTCTTTATTTTCAAGGAATTGAATATCGTCAACTAATAAAATATCTAGATCACGATAACGCTTTTGAAAAACCGAGGCCTTGTCGTCGCGAATTGAATTAATAAAATCATTTGTGAATTCTTCCGATGATACATATCTAACTCTTACATTTTTATATAACTCTTTTGCATAGGCCCCAATAGCGTGCAACAAGTGGGTTTTACCAAGCCCGGATTCGCCGTAAATAAAAAGTGGGTTATAAGCCTTTGCTGGCGCTTCAGCAACAGCTACCGCCGCTGCATGAGCAAATCGATTAGACGCACCGATTACAAAACTCTCAAAAACGTACCTCGGGTTTAATTGACCAACATCATTTGTTTTATTAGATGAACTGGTTGCGCTTGTAAATTGTGTTTCGCTTTGTGTTTCTAAATCACCTGGTTTTCCTTTGATAACTTCTTGGTCAAGGATTGATTCATCATCTTGAGGTTGTGGTTTTAAGTCACCACTAACCTTCACAGCGATATTTACTTTTTCGCCAAGTTGGGTGGTTAATGCATCGACAACGACATTACGAAGCCGGGTCTCTAATACTCCTTTTGTGAAAAGGTCTGGGGCGGAGAGCAACAAATTTGCCTCTTCCTCACCTTGGCTTGGTAGCAAACCCAACGGTTTGGTTCGAGATAAAAAGGCGTTGTGCTGGGGGGAGCTGATCTGGGAAATGACCTCATCCCATAGTTTTTGGACATCAACCACAACGGTTTTTTGGGTCATTTGGCCCCTCCCACCTAGAAACTTGATCAACTAAACAATTCACAAAGTTATCCACAGGCTGTGATCTCAGAGATTTAAATATCTGGTTCTAACCCGGGGGAGTTGTGGATAGGGGGCGAACTTAAAGGTAAAAATCGAAAAATGCAACCGGTTTTCCACAAGAGCTAACCCTTTTCAACGGTTTGACCCGGTTTATTCCCAACCCTTAGCCTTACGCACCTTCTGTTTACCCAAGTTAAACCTATTTGAATTAGATTCGTTTAATTCTAAAAATTAAGGGAAGACTTGGAAAAACAGAAACATCTGTGGCCTTAACCAGAATCAGGTTAAGAGATATTTATTGGGATTTTAGAAAAATTAGGAAGAGATAAATGAAACGCACATACCAACCAAATAATAGAAAAAGAGCAAAAAAACACGGTTTCCGTAAACGCATGTCTACAAAGGGCGGTCGGGGCGTTCTAGCATCCCGCCGCGCTAAAGGGCGCGCGAAAATCTCTGCCTAAACCATCGTGCTCCCCGAAGTAAATCGACTTCGATCTAGCGCCATTTTTACGGCGGTGACAAAATCTGGACATAAAGTGTCCTCTCAACACTTAGTTATGTATGGACTAAACCAAAAAGACAATGACCGTGTAAATAAACCTGCGCAGTTTGGATTGATTATCAATCGATCCATTGGCGGTGCGGTAAAACGGCATAAAATTGCTAGAAAAATTCGGCATGATTTAATTAGTTTTTTAAATGAATTTCCAACAAATACTTTTATTGTGATTAGAGTACTAAAACAAAGTGACACTTATACTCAAGAAATATCAAGTTTAGTTCTAAAACTTCAAAACAAAATTTTGGTAAATGCATGAAATTAATTAACCAAACTATTTCAACTTTAATATTAAAAATTATTAAACTATATCGAAAAATAATTTCCCCATTATTTGGTCCAACAGTCTTTGGTCAAAGATGTAAATATTTTCCGTCATGTAGTGAATACGCAGAAATCGCTATTAAAGAATCTGGTATTAAAGGTGTTTTATTGGCGGCTTACCGAATACTTCGATGTAACCCATGGTCAAACGGCGGGGTCGATTACCCACCAAATTCCGTTAAAAATCGCTTAAAAATAGGGGTTTCCTGATGGGTTCGATTCTAGATCCACTCTACGCAATTGTTTCATGGTTGATGGTCACATTCCATGACTTACTTTCTTTTACAAAAAATGAAAACCTGCAATGGTCAGTCGCAATTATTGGTTTGGTGATCGTAATCCGAATTATCTTGATTCCATTATTTGTTAAGCAAATAAAAAGCCAACGTGCTCTCACTGCGCTACAACCTAAAATGAAAGAAATTCAAAAACGGTACAAAGACGACCGACAAAAACAATCCGAAGAATTAATGAAGTTGTACCGACAACATAAAACTAACCCGTTTGCGAGTTGCCTTCCAATATTGGCTCAATCACCAATATTTCTCGCTTTATTTCAGGTTTTAAACGGAATCGGCGCAAACCGACCACATGGTTTTTTAAAAGACCAATACTTAGCTTCGGCTCAACAAGCGGATTTTTTTGGTGCGCCGCTTTCTGGGACATTTTTAGGTAGCCAAACTGGTGGTACAAAATTAGTTGCAATCGTATTAATTGTGTTTATGTCTTTGACGACTTTTACAACACAACGGCAGTTAATGGTCAAAGGCATGCCAAAAATGGATACAACCAACAATATGATGTTGCAGCAACAAAAAGTAATGATGTATTTATTTCCAATAATTTTCGCAGTTACCGGTGTTAATTTTCCAATTGGAGTTTTAATTTATTGGTCAACCACAAATCTTTGGACTTGGGGACAGCAATATTATGTAATTAAAAGAAATCCAACCCCAGGATCTCCCGCCTATGAAGAGTTACAACGAAAGCGCGCTCAAAAAGGGTTGTTACCAAACAATGATGTAAACAATTCAGAATCTGGTAATCAATCAAATGGGGCGATTGCAACCGATCCAAACCAAAACACAAATCGAAGCGGACAAAGATTCCAACCAAAACGTAAGAAAAAACGAGGTTAATTTTCTAAGAAAGGGTGTAAGAAATGAGCGATGAAAACCAAGTTGAGACTGCTGACCTAATAGAACCAGTTGAACTAGAAGGTTCAAATGTAAAAAAAGACCCAAAAGATTTAATTAAACAACTTGAAGAAGAGGGCGATATCGCAGCGGATTACTTAGAAGGATTGTTGGATATTGCAGATCTAGATGGCGATATTGATATTGATGTTGAAAATGATAGAGCTGCGCTTGCAATAACCAGTCCCACAGATTCTGCTGGTGGCCTTAACCATTTAGTTGGAGAGCGCGGCCAAGTGCTTGATTCGTTGCAGGAATTAACCCGGTTAGCGGTTCAAACCTCTCTTGGAACCCGCAGTCGACTTATGTTGGATATTGAAAATTTCAGAGGCGACAAAAAGTCGAGATTAACCAAATTAGCCAACGAGGTAGCCAATGAGGTTAAAACCAAAGGCGAGGCGATAAAACTGGAACCAATGAACGCCTTTGAAAGAAAAGTGATCCACGACACAATACAAACACTAGGTTTAACCAGTGAGTCTGAGGGCGAAGAGCCAGATCGCTGTGTAGTAGTTCTTCCCCAATAAGTTTCACGTGAAACTACCCTCATTAGAGGTTAAAACTGAACTTATCGAGTTATCAGAGTTTGATTTAACCGATCAAAAACTGACCAAATTTGAGGAGCTATTAAAGACTGAGGGAATCACCCGGGGATTGATTGGTCCAAAAGAGGCGGATCGAATAAGGCAACGACACATTCTTAACTGCTTACCAATCACAAAACTGATTCCAGTTAGCCCTAAATTGAAGGTGGCAGATTTAGGTTCGGGAGCTGGTTTACCGGGCTTGGTCGTTGGAATAACCCGCCCCGATTTAGATCTAACTTTGATTGAGCCCCTGCAAAGAAGAGCACAGTTCTTACTAGAGGCGGTAAATGAACTCAATTTGAAGACCAAAGTAATCGCCAAGAACTCAAAACTGGTATCTGAAAAATTTGATGTGATCATGGCG
>CALMJB010000059.1 GCA_937864205.1 uncultured Actinomycetes bacterium
CCGCTCAAGAAATTGGCACCGAAATTGATTTAGTGGTTCCGCTTGGCAAATCATTTTCAATTCCGACGCAACCAGCAAATACTCTGCTAGTCGGTGGTGGGTATGGATCTGCACCATTGTTTGGTTTAGCCGAGGTGTTGAAAGCGCGCGGCTGCAAAGTTGATATGGTGCTTGGTGCCAGCACCGCTGCGAAAATCTACGCTCCACTTGAAGGTAAACGTAGTGTCAATTCTTTGACTTTGACTACTGATGATGGCAGCGCTGGAATTCCCGGATTAATTAGTGAAGCGTTGCCAAAAATTATTAGAGAAGAACAAAGTGAAGTTATTTATTCTTGTGGTCCAATGCCTATGTTGGCAGCGGTGGCTAAAGTCGCTGCCGAGTTTGATTTGCCGCATCAATGCGCAGTTGAAGAATCAATGGCCTGTGGCATTGGAATCTGCATGACCTGCGTAATTCCTATTCGAGATCCCGAAAGTGGTTCTGGAATTCGTATGGCACGCAGTTGTATTGAAGGACCGGTAATGGATGGCGCGAAAATAATCTGGGATCGACAAGAGATGTTAGATAAATTATGAGTTTAGATTTTTCAACAAAGATCGGAACCAGCAGATTTAATAACCCAATATTCACCGCGAGTGGCTGCGCAAGTTCCGGCAAAGAACTGTCACAATTTTTTGATTTAAAAGATTTAGGTGCCATGGTTACTAAATCCATAATGCTCAAACCGCGATTAGGAAGGGCGACGCCAAGAATGGCGGAAACCCCAAGTGGGATGTTGAACTCAATTGGACTTCAAGGTCCAGGTATCGACACATTCTTAGAAAATGATTTAGCTTGGTTGCACGAGCGGTCAGTGCGAACGATAGTTTCAATCGCTGGTGAAACTGTTGAGGAGTTTGGCCAGCTCGCCCGAAGATTGCGTAGCGAAGGTCAAAGATCTGGAATCAGCGCAATTGAGGTAAATATTTCCTGTCCTAATGTGGAAAATCGTGGCCAAGTTTTTGCCTGTCATACCGACACCGCGGCTGCCGTAATTGAAAATGTGCGTCGCAATCTTGCTGGCGAGTTTCCAATAGTTGCAAAATTAACCCCAGATGTGACCGACATAGTTTCAATCGCTAAATCTGTGATTGATGCCGGCGCTGATGGATTATCTCTAATAAATACTTTGCTTGGCATGGTGATTGATACCAACACGATGCGACCAAAACTTGCCGGCAAAACCGGAGGATTATCTGGTCCGGCTATTCGACCTATTGCAGTACGTGCGATTTATCAGGTGCACCAAAGTTTTCCAAACATTCCAATCGTAGGAATGGGTGGAGTTTCTAGCGGTAAAGATGCATTTGAATTGATTTTAGCCGGGGCAAGTGCGGTATCGATTGGTACGGCTAGTTTTGGTAATCCGACCGCAGTTATGAAAGTTAAAGATGAATTGGCAAATATCTTGCAAGAAAAAGGATTCACAGATTTTAGGTTAGCGATAGGTCAGGCTCACAAATCATGAAAAAGTTACCAGTAATTCTTGCCGTCGACACCAAAGATATTGAAATCGCCGATAAATTAATCTCTGCCACATCAAATCAAATTGATCATATAAAAATTGGACTTGAGTTTTTCTTAGCAAATGGAGCTAGTGCCGTTCTAAATTTGCAACAAAAATATCAATTTGAACTTTTTCTAGATTTAAAACTGCACGATATTCCAAATACCGTTGAGAAAGCGGTGGAATCGGTGGCATTCCTAAAACCAAAGTTTCTGACAGTACATGCACAAGGTGGCGCTGCCATGATTTCTGCTGCCGCCAAAGCACTGCCAGCGGGGAACATAACCGCGGTAACGATTCTCACTTCGATTGCTGATTCTGAATTTCAAGATTTAGGTTTTGAAAGACCAATCTCAGAGGTGACTTTGCAACTGGCAAAACTTGCCAGCGCATCTGGTGCAAAAGCCATTGTTTGTTCACCGCATGAAGTTGCGGCAATCTCAAAGCAAAATCCAGAGATTATTCGAATTACGCCCGGCGTAAGGTTCGCAGAAGATGCAAAAAGTGATCAAGCACGAACCATGACTCCCAGCGCGGCAATAACAAACGGCGCAAATTTCTTGGTGATCGGCCGACCTATTACCGAACTGCTAAAAAAATTCACAGATCCAGCAATTTTGAAAATTGAAATTGCCAAAAAATTGGCAACGTTTGAATTGTAATTACCTCATAAAAATCAGAACTGCAATAGACACATTTATATAAATCAAAATGGTCAACCCACCAAAGAAAAATAAATCAGAACTTAGGGCAGCTGCTGAAAAAGCACTTGCTGCTCGGCGTAAGCGAGCCGAAGTGAAAGCAAAATTAAAAAATGGCGAATTATTGTTAACAGAAGTACTTGCCAGCAGCGATGATTCAATCCTGCGAATGAAAGTTTCGGAATTATTGTTGTCGATTCCAGCGATAGGAATAACTAAGACAAAAGTTCTGATGGAAAATTGCAATATCTCCGCCTCGCGTAGAATTGGCGGATTAGGATTGAAGCAACGAGCTCAATTATTGAAGGAGCTAAAGATTTCAAATTCACCCAGCCCAGATGCTCTCGGAAAACTTATTGTTATTTCTGGTCCAAGTGGCGTAGGTAAAAGCAGCATAACTAGAGAGTTGCGAAAAGATAATAGATTCTGGATCTCAGTTTCTGCGACAACTAGATCAGCGAGGACTGGCGAAGAAAATGGGGTTGATTACTTTTTCATCGATGATGAAAAATTTTCGCAAATGGTTGAAGCCAATGAATTTCTGGAATGGGCCAACTTTGCAAATTCTAAATATGGAACCCCTCGAGCTGCCGTAAATCAAAAATTAAAAGAGGGAAAGCATGTGGTTTTAGAGATTGAACTTCAAGGTGCGAGGCAAGTTCGTAAATCTAGATCAGATGCAATTTTGGTTTTCATTCAACCGCCCAGTTTTGAGGTGTTGAAAGATAGATTGATCAAACGGGGAACAGAAAGTGAAAGTGCCACGGTGGCAAGGTTGGCTAGAGCCAAAGAGGAGATGGCCGCCTCTGTTGAGTTTGATCACGTGCTGATTAATCACGAAGTAGGAGAAGTTGCGAAGGCGCTGGTATCTTTAGCCACCTTATGAGCACAAATAATTTGAATAATTCGCAGACGGCTGTAAATACCGACCCAACTTCTTTTTTAGATGGAATCACTAATCCACCGATTGACCAGTTATTAGATAAAGCTGGTTCGAAGTACAGCTTGGTGCTTTACGCGGCAAAACGCGCTCGCCAAATTAATGCCTATTACTCACAACTCGGAGAAGGTTTATTGGAATATGTCGGTCCATTGGTTGAAACATATGTCCATGAAAAACCACTTTCGATTGCGTTACGTGAAATTAATCAAGGTCTTTTGACCATTGAAAATCTAGAACCAAAACCAGCTAACTAACGTTAAGCACTGCCATGTTTCCCCGTGGTCGAGAAATAATCCTTGGAATAAGCGCCAGTATTTCGGCGTACAAGTCGGCTGACTTATTACGCCGTTTACAAGATGAAGGATTTTTAGTCACGGTCGTACCAACTAAAAGTTCATTAAATTTTGTTGGCGCAGCAACTTGGGAAGCGTTAAGTAAACGCAAAGTAAGAACCGATCTTTGGCAAGATGTATCTGAAGCCGCACACACTGATCTTGCGCGAGATGTGTCTGCAATTGTAGTTGCACCGACTACTGCAGATTTGTTGGCAAAACTTGCCGCCGGGATCTGTGATGATTTGTTAACAAATGTAATCATGGCAGCGGATTGTCCAAAGGTTTTAGTACCAAGCATGCATCCGCAGATGTGGCAAAACCTGGCAACGGTTTCAAATGTGAAAACTTTGCGCGAGCGTGGATTTATTGTGATTGATCCAGATTATGGTCGGATGACTGGCGCTGATATTGGAATCGGAAGATATCCCGAAAGTGCAAAAATTATTTCCACACTAAATTCAACTTTAGAAAGAAGTGCAGATCTAATTGGCAAAAAGATATTGGTCTCAGCCGGCGGAACTATCGAACCCATTGACCCGGTTAGATTTATTGGCAATAGATCTTCTGGTAAACAAGGATTCGCGCTGGCTTATGCAGCGGCTATGCGCGGTGCCGATGTGCATTTAGTTGTGGCTGGTGAATTGCCCGATATTGAGAAGAAAAAATTAGAGGGGATAACCATCTCTGCCATTTCAACTGCGGCTGAAATGGCCGCAGTGATGCGTGCTGAAGCGCCATTTAGTGATGCAATATTTATGAGTGCAGCGGTAGCCGATGCCAAACCGGCAAAGTCAATGGGCAAAAAAATCAAAAAGGATGAGCTGCGAAATATTGAATTGAATCAAAATGAAGACATCTTGCAAACTTTAAATCAACTGCGTCGAGATAACGGCAATACAGGTCAACAAATAGTTGGTTTCGCAGCTGAAACTTTTGATAATGACGTAGATTTGGCTAAGTCACACCAACAAGATTTAATCAACGCCGGCCGTAAGAAATTGAATCAAAAAGGGGTTGATTTTATTTACGTAAATGATGTATCCGGCGGCAAGGTATTTGGCAGCGATATGACTGCCGGAGTTTTAGTCTGTAATGATGGAGAAATTCTCGAAGTCAATCAAACTACTAAGTTACAATTATCGAACCTGTTATTAGATAAGGTATCGGCTAGATTTCAACCAAATCAAGCATGAATTCAGAGTGGGAAAAGAAAATTAATAGATTTTGGATAGGCTGCATATAAATGATGAACGGAACAAGTCAGTCAAAGTTTCGACTTTTCACTTCAGAATCTGTCACTGAAGGTCACCCTGACAAAATTGCAGATCAAATCTCTGATTCAATTTTAGATTCACTGCTTACCCAAGATGTCAAAAGTCGAGTTGCGGTTGAAACCTTGATTACAACTGGTCAAGTTCATGTTGCTGGGGAAGTAACCACAAATGGTTTTGCTGACGTGATGGCAATTGTCAGAGAAAAAGTTCTAGAAATCGGTTATGACTCATCTGAAAAAGGCTTTGATGGAAACACCTGCGGAGTATCGGTTTCAATTGGTCAACAATCGGCCGACATTGCGCAAGGTGTCAATGATGCGGTTGAGAAGAGATTAGATTCATCAGTTGATCCACTTGATTTACAAGGTGCAGGCGATCAGGGACTCATGTTCGGATATGCCTGTAATGACACCGCAGAATTAATGCCATTGCCAATATCGCTGGCACATCAGTTAGCGGCGCAATTATCCAAAGTTCGCAAAAGCGGGCAGTTACCTTATTTAAGACCAGATGGAAAAACTCAGGTAACAATTGCATATGATGGCGATAAAGCGGTAGCGCTCGATACCATCGTGATTTCAACACAACATGCTGAGAATGTGGATCTAGTAAAGCAATTAACGCCAGAGGTAAAACGTTTTGTAATTGATCCAATTGTGCAAAAGATTGCCCTTGATAAATCCGATCTTAAAATTTTGATTAATCCGACCGGTCGATTCGTGATTGGTGGACCAATGGGTGATGCCGGATTAACCGGCCGAAAAATTATTGTTGATACCTATGGCGGAATGGCACGTCATGGTGGCGGTGCGTTTTCCGGAAAAGATCCATCCAAAGTTGATCGCTCCGCCGCATATGCAATGCGATGGGTGGCAAAGAATGTTGTGGCCGCTGGTTTTGCCGGACGTTGCGAAGTTCAAGTTGCATATGCAATCGGAAAAGCACATCCAGTTGGATTATTTGTAGAGACTTTTGGAACTGAAACGATTCCACTAGATAAAATCATTTTGGCAGTTAAATCGGTATTTGATTTAAGACCAGCGGCAATTATCAAAGAGTTGAATTTGCTTCGCCCTATTTATTCACTAACTAGCTCATATGGGCACTTTGGCCGTGAACTTGCCGAGTTCACTTGGGAGAAAACCGACAAAGTAAAGGCATTACAAGCAGCCATAAAGTAGTTTTGAACCGTGATTGCCAAGGTGCTAGTTCAAACACCGATCTCTGCAATCGAGGAAATCTACGACTATAAAATTCCAGATTCTCTAAAAGATCAATTAGTTTTCGGGCAACTAGTTGAAATTCCATTTCGAACTCGTCTCACAATCGGGCTTGTAATCGATATAGTGAAAAGCAATAGCCCAACTGATTCATCAAATTCTTCTACATTTACAAAACTGAGTGCTCAATCGCTCAAAGAGATCAAACGGATCTTGAATACAAATCAAGTAATTGATGTTTATACCCTTAATCTAATTAAGGCAGTTCAAAAGCAATTTGGTGGATCGTTGTGGCAAAT
>CALMJB010000060.1 GCA_937864205.1 uncultured Actinomycetes bacterium
GCTAAATTTAAAGCGCTTTGCGTTTCAACCTTTGAAATTGAAATTTTTTCATTAATAATTAAATCAGAAATTCGAATGTAAAAAATACTGGCTATCAAAGTAACCACAGTTATTGAGATCGCCAAATTAATAGTTAAAACTCGATATCCAAGGGATGCGCGATAGCGCTTTAAGAATTTAGCGGTTAAAAAATTACGCATTCGTGCCGGCTTTATATCCAATTCCACGTACCGTTAAAACTATTTTTGGATTATCTGCATCAATTTCAACTTTAGAACGCAATCTTTGAATATGAACATTTACTAATCTGGTGTCGGCCGGTAATGAATATCCCCAAACCTCTTTCAGTAATGCCTCGCGGGTAAATACTCGCCCAGGTTCTTTTGCGAGGGTTACCAAAAGTTCAAACTCTAATCTGGTCAAAATTATTGATTTACCTGCTCTGGTAATCGTATGTGAGAGTTGATCGATTTCAATATCGCAGATTTTTAATTTGGCACTGCCTTGCGATCGGCGCAATCTGGTTCTAATTCTGGCAAGTAATTCTTGACCATTAAACGGTTTGACCATGTAATCATCTGCCCCAGCTTCAAGCCCTTTTACAACGTCACTGGTTTCACTTTTAGCAGTCAACATGACAATTGGAACTAGTGACTCGTTTCGTAATTCTTGGCAGACTGAAACTCCGTCTTTGCCGGGCAACATCAAATCAAGTAAAACTAAATCAGGTGGGTTTGTGCGGAAAGTACTGATTACTTGATCACCACGATCAACTAGATCGACATCAATGCCAGCTTCATTGAGAACTATCGACAACATCTCAGAGATGTCGCGATCATCTTCTACCACCATGACTCGAGTCATAGCACCTACCTAAATGAATCTAATCGAATTTAATCGAATTCAATTGAAATGATTCGTTGATATTTGAACTAGCTGCCGTGCTCCCAAGAATTTAAATACAACTCTTGTGCTGGAGTAAGTACATCTAATTCAGCACCCATACTTCTTAATTTCATGCGTGCAACATCTTTGTCGATTTCCGCTGGCACATTGTGCAAACCTGGTTTTAGATTCTTGGCTGCAGTTAATAGCCATTCTGCAGTAAGTGCTTGATCTGAAAAAGACATATCCATTACTACCGCCGGATGTCCTTCTGCGGCTCCGAGATTTGCCAAACGGCCTTCGGCAATCAACAAAATTCGATTTCCATTCTTTAGCACATACTCATCGGTTTGGTGACGCATCTTTGAATTCTTCACTTTGCAATTCTTTTCTAGCCAAGCCACATCAATTTCAACATCAAAGTGACCAGAGTTTGCCAAAATTGCGCCATCTTTCATCATAGAAAAATGCTCTTCACGTAACACATCACGATTTCCGGTTACGGTTATAAAGACATCGCCAATTGCCGCTGCTTTTGTCATAGGTAGAACTCGGAAGCCTTGCATCATTGCATCAAGTGCCTTAGTTGGATCAATCTCAGTGACAATTACCTCTGCGCCTAGTCCCTTAGCGCGTTCGGCGACTCCTTTGCCGCAATATCCAAATCCGGCTACAACAACAATCTTTCCGGCAATTAAGGTATTTGTAGCGCGGAATACTGCATCTAGTGTGGATTGACCGGTTCCGTAACGATTATCAAACATATGTTTTGTATCGGTGTCATTCACCGCAATCATCGGAAATTTAAGTGCGCCATCTTTTGTCATTTGGCTTAAACGAATTACTCCGGTGGTGGTTTCTTCGCAGCCACCTAAAATTCCATCAAGTAAATCGGTTCGAGTTGTGTGCAATGTATTTACTAAATCGCAACCATCATCAAAAACAAATTGCGGTTTGATATCTAATGCTGAATTTATATGTCGATAGTAACCGTCACGATCAATTGCATTTTTTGCAAATACGCTAATTCCATATTCATGTACCAATGCGGCAGCGGTGTCATCTTGAGTTGAAAGTGGATTTGATGCGCAAAGGGCAAGTTCTGCGCCACCTGCTTTTAGCGCCAACATCAAATTCGCGGTTTCGGTCGTGACATGCATGCATGCCGATATGCGCACATCTTTAAATGGTTTTTCTTTTGCAAAACGCTCTTTGATTTGTTGCAGCACCGGCATATTTCGGCCAGCCCATTCAATTCGCTTCTTTCCTTCAGCGGCTAGCGCGGGATTTGCGATATCTGATTTTTGCGCAGTAGTTGTACTCATATGCGCAAGATTACCTTGCAAGTTAGTAAGTTAGCGAATTGAACGAATAAGTTTTAG
>CALMJB010000061.1 GCA_937864205.1 uncultured Actinomycetes bacterium
AAGAAATCAATTCAAACTGCCCTGGTGCCATTTATTTCAGATTCTGATCCATGGCTGGATAAACCATTAACAAAATCAATCTTGGCCGAGATTGTCGGGACTTCGATTTTAGAATACCTCTCCGCCCGAGAGCAGACCGTTTCGGCACTTTATAAAAAAGTGCACGCAATTGGTAAAGCGAAAAATGTCAAAATTTATTATGAAGATCAAGCTCCGCTGATTAATTTTGCAAATTCGCAAGTTCTAGATGATTCATGGCAGATTGGAATTAACAATGATGAAGTTGCCAAATATTGCGATGCTTACCTGCCGCTGATGTATCGAAAAGATTTTTCAGAGTTTAAGAAATTGGCAGATCATTACCGAAGTCGAATTTCACAGAGTTTGCGAGCAATAATTCGTCCCACTTTTCCAGATGCGCAGTCGTTGGACAATTTGCAACAAAAGGTTGATCTGTTGGCTAATTTAAAAGTGGATTCAATTGACTTCTATTTATTTGATACTTGGCGAGATAAAAACTTGCAGTGGGTTGCTCAGGCGCTGGCGCGAATCGCTTGACCTGGCAATAAATCGGTACGTCGACCGCTTTTCCATGTGCGCTGGCCATTTATAAAGACTTGTTCGATTCCCTTTGAAATCTGAATCGGATCATCGTAAGTAGCCACATCAATCACTGACTCAGCATCAAACAAAACTAAATCTGCTCTGTAGCCAACCTTGACTAGCCCGCGATCTTTTAAGCGCAATAATTTGGCGGGCCGACCAGTCATTCTGGCAATCGCACCGGGTAAAGAGATTACTTTTTCACTTCGCGCGTACACGCCAAGATAACGAGTAAATGTGCCATAGGCGCGCGGATGTGGTTTCTTACCAGCCAATATTCCATCGGTGCCCACCATGTGATTGTCGCGCTGCATAATCTTTCGGACATTTGGTTCATACCCAGAGTGCAAAATACAAAGCACTCGACCAACTTCATCGGCAATTAAATCTAAATAAAAATCAACGTAAGACTTACCAACTTCTTCGGCACACTCAATCAATTTTCTACCAATGAATTTGAAGTTCTCAGTTTTCTCAACGCTGGCAATCACGATACTTGGCCAATTTACAGTTCCGCCATGGTTTCCATCGGATCCGGTGACATTTAAATTCTCGATTATCTTCGCTCGGCTAGATGGATCTTTAATCATCCGAATGATTCCATCCATACCTTGCGCCGCCGACCATGATGGCAGCAATGCATGTAAATAAGTTGAACCAGCCAAATACGGATAAGAATCTAAAGTTATCGAAACCTTATTTGCGATTGCATTATCGATTAGTTCAAAAAGTTGATCGGTTTTATCGTGAAATTTTGGATGACTCATATGGCAGTGAGTTAGATGTAATTTGCAGCCAGATTTGCTGGCAATAGTGATGCAATCGGCTACCGCATCTAAAAAGTTTGCTCCGTAATTTCGATGATGCGGACTATAAAAACCGTTGTATTTAGCAACGACCTTATTTAATTCAGTTATTTCAGCATCGCTGGCATACATCGCCGGCACATAAGTAAGACCAGCACTCATTCCCAATGCGCCTTGTTTCATGCCAGTTTCCACTAACTGTAATTGGCGTTGCATCTGTGCCGGATTTGCCGGCTCTTGGCTAAATCCGCAAGCTAACATTCGAATCGATCCATGTGGCAACAAATAACCGACATTAACCGAACTGCCTTTATCAACCTGTTTTAAATATCCTTCGACATCGCGCATCGACCAATCGATATCACGTGGGTCACCATTCCAACCAAATAATTGTTTGCGAAGTTCGGCCAAAGTATTTTCATCATTTGGTACATAACTCAAGCCATCTTGCCCAACGATTTCCATAGTTACACCTTGAGAAACTTTTGCCACATTTTCCGGATCTGAAATAACCTTTAAATCAGAGTGTGAATGCATATCTATGAATCCGGGTGAAAGAGTTAAACCGCTGGCATCAATGATTTCGCCAACTTCATTTCCTTTGATGATCTTGCCGATTTCGGCAATTTTTCCTTCGACTACCGTCACATCGGCACGCACTGGCGCTGATTCGGTGCCATCGATAACGGTTGCGCCTCTAATTGTGAACGAGGGCAAAAGATTATTCGGCATTACTTTCGATCTGATCCCTCAACCAATTTGAACATTGGGTTGTAACCAGAGAGTAATCCACCATCTACTAAAAATTCGGTTCCGGTAATCCAGGAAGATTTTTCCGAGGCTAAAAAGAGTGCGGCATTTGCAATGTCATTTGGAGTACCAACACGACCTAGTGGATACCACTCTTTAACCTGCGCAAAAATTGTTGGATTCTTATCAATTCGCTCTTGCCATGCATCAGTAGCAACTGTTCCGGGCACCAAAGTATTGCAACGAATTCCATTTGCTCCGTAGCGCATCGCCACGGTACGGGTTAATACGTGAATTCCACCTTTGCTAACTGAATAAGAATCAGAGCCAATCATCGCCTTTGCATTCACGGTGCCAAGGTTGATGATTGACCCAGTTTTGCGCTCAATCATCCATGGCAAAACCGTGCGAATAGTTAAAAACGGCGCCGTTAAATTAACCGCCATAGTTTTATTCCAGCTATCTAATGTTGTATTTAGGTAATCAGTCGGATCATGAAACATTGCGTTGTTAACCAACACATCAATTTGTCCAAAATCTTTTTTAATCTGATTGAAAGTGCTGATTAATTCAGATTCACTTGTTAAATCGCAGCGATATTTCTTGATAGAACTTTTGTTTTTGTGTTCAGAGTTAGATTTTTCTAAGTTAGCTTGATCAATATCTATAACCGCAACTTTGGCCGAAAAATTGGCGAATTGACGCACCATTTCTTCGCCAATGCCACGGGCGCCACCCGTGACAATTACTACCTTGCCAGAAAGATCTGCCAAAAAATCCGACATTTAGAGCGCAACCACCAAATCGATTTCCACCAAAATATTGATTAGATCTGAACCAACTGTGGTTCGCACTGGAAAGGGGGCCTTGAAGAATTCGCGATATGCCGCGTCGTACTCTTTGAAATCGCGATTAACATCTTGTAAATGCGCAGTCACTTTAACGACCTTTGAGAAATCAGTTTTCTTCTCATCCAAAATTGCCTTTAAGTTCTTGAGGGTTTGAATAGTTTGTTCCCGCACGCCACCTTCAACAATTTTGCCGGTGGCTGGATCGACTGGCCCCATTCCACAGGTATACAAGAAACCATTTGCTACTACCCCATGAGAATAAGAGCCACCTGGTGCAGGTGCATTTTTTGCGGTGACATGTTCTAGTGACATTTTTGCTCCAAGTTCGTTAGCGACTTAAAAATTCTTGCCCTACTTTTAATTGTTATTCAAAACTACTTAGGTTAAATACTACTGGTAATTATCAAAATTTAAATATCGCTAAAACCTTGGATCTAATCGGAGTATTAAACTCTTAAAAATAAGTATGAATGCAGTCAATCACATCGTAATTGTCATTGACCATAAAGAGCACCTTCCATTTATCAAAATTGGTGCAAGGGTGAGATATTCCCAAACCAATTAGATCGGAATAATTGATCTCAATTTTTTTATGTTCCATAAAACCATGTTGATCATTTAGTTGAGTTATTTTCGCATTTATCGGTTGGGCTGCTTTTATTCCAGAGCTTTTAGCTTCGGCGGGAATTCGCCACAGTGGTACCGGATTATCTAAATCATTTCCAACATCCCGCTTGCCAAAATTAAGTAGTGATAAACCAGTTTCAGGATTGCTAAGTACTTCACTGCATAATTCCAATGCTGGTTCGAAGTGGAATTCATTGCTATCTTTAAATGGATATAACTCTTCATAATGCACATGATCATGTGTTAGATACCCACCGCTGCGCAGAATCACCTCATTTTTACCATCTTGCGAAAGTTGTTTAGCCACCACATCAAAAAATGCACTTCCGCCGGCGGTGAGTTTTAATTTTCGATTGCAGAATTTCTCCGCAATTTCAAGCGCGGTCAGTAACTTATCGGTGAACTTTGCTACCGCTTTCAAACCTTTGTTAGAACGTCCGGCTTTCGGTAGCGCGCCTTCAAATCCGCTGATGCCACCAATATTGATATTTTCTAACTTTAAAATATCCAAAATTTTTTCAAGTTCAGCAAGATCTCTTAGCCCGGCGCGAGCATTATCTGCACCAATTTCGACATAAATTTCAAACTTCAAACTGGCATCTTTAATACAAATTTCCCGTAATCGTTTTGCTGAGTTTGTTGAATCTACGCAAAAGGCGATTTTCGCCTCACCGGTTGCATTGAACCTACCGATTTGAATTAGCGCAGAATCATTGGCGACCTCATTAGCAATGAAGAAATCTTTGAATCCAAAATCTTTGAAAATTAACAACTGTTGTAAATTGGCAATCGTTAACCAAGTCGCGCCATTTTGGATCTGCAAATTGGCAAGTTGTGGTGACATGGTTGTCTTTACATGTGGGCCAAGTTTTACTTTATGAGATTCACAAAACTTTTTCATGTTTGCGATGTTGTTTTTTATCGCTCTTTCTTTTAGCACTAATACCGGAAATAGAAATTCGCTTGTAAAAATGTTTGGTTTAGTACTAAGAAATTCTGAGATGGATTTACCTTGCGCCTTTAATGGGAACCCTTTGAAATCTGCGCTGATTTTGATATCAGATAACTGCGAAATATTTCTCGGCACAGTAAAAGGCTATCATTTGCATATATGAGTACCAGTTTGCAAGGTCGAGAACTTGGCAAGCAAATGGAACGAGAAATCTTCGAAACACCATTTGTATTTGAACGACTTTTCAAAAACTC
>CALMJB010000062.1 GCA_937864205.1 uncultured Actinomycetes bacterium
CCGGCGGCAACGACCTTCTTTGCTCGTTCAATAAAACTATAGATTTGGTTTAAGTCCAATTTCACAATGCACAGATCTGGTCCATCTTCATCTGAAATAGCATCATCAGCAATCAAAAGTTGATCGCCCGGCATTATTTCTTGAATTCGCAACACAAACATTTGGTTTTCAAAGGTAACGCTCATCAGACCAACTTGAAAATCTTCATCAAAAGGACTGGTAAGTGGTTTGTTATCTATTTTCAAATTTACTGGTTGTTGTTTTGGGATGGAATTATTCCTACGTAACTCTTTAATCATTTCCAGCAATCGATCAACTAAACCTATGACCTGACCTTTATCCAGCATGACTGTGTTTAACCCAGATTTAGATTCGGCTTGTAAATAGAAGGTTCGGGCTCCCGGTTGACCAACAGTGCCAACTACAAAGCGATCTGTCGATTCATGCCGATAAATAACTCTAGGCACTTGAGCCACCGAGTAAGCTTTTTATACGGCTGTATCTAACCAATCGATTGTCAGATTCACTTAAGCGGCGATTCACGCTAACTACCTGAAAATCATTCTTCTCATACCGCAATACCGTCAATGATGCTGGCGAGACATGAATCTTTTGGAATTTATTTAATTCTATTGCCAGCGCGTGAGCCACTGCCATCTTGATGATGTCGCCGTGAGTAACAATTATTGAATCAGAGTTAAAGTTTGCTAGAAATTCAAGGCCATTTTTTACCCTTTTAAAAGCTTGCGTGAATGACTCGCCGTTTGGGAATCGAAACTGTGCTGGTTTAGTTTGAATAGTTCGCCACTCCTTCTTGCGGGCTAGCTTTTTTAGCTTCTCACCTTGCCAATCGCCATAATTCATCTCGATAAATTCCGGAAGTATTGTGGCTGGCCTTGAATTAAATTTCTCATCCAAAAACGGATTTATCGTTTGTAGGCATCGAGGCAGTGGGCTAGAAAAAACCTGCGAACTTTTCTTGATTTCAAGTTTATTTATTTCTGTCACCAATAACTGCGCTTGCCTTTGTCCCTTTTTTGAAAGGTTCACCGAAAAGTCTTGTCCGGCGAGTACGCCATTTTCATTAGCGACCGACTCAGCGTGACGCAGTAAATAGATCAGTGCCATATCCAAAGGTTACCGAGATTCGGAAGCGTTGATTGCTAATGTCTTTCCATGGAAATGCGGCAGTTAGGTGGATTACAAGTTTCTCGCCTCGCACTAGGCACGATGACCTGGGGCCGAGATACTGATGAGAACGAAGCGGCCGAGCAATTACAAAGTTTTGTTGATGCTGGTGGAAATTTGATTGATACCGCTGCCTCTTATGCAGATGGCGATAGCGAGCGGGTCATCGGTGGATTTATTGGAACTCTGGTCAAACGCGAGCAATTGCTAATTGCGACAAAAGCTGGAATCACATCGCAAAATGGCAGCCGAAAGACCAATGCATCGCGCGCTGCCCTATTGGAAGATCTGGATAAATCAATCGCCAGATTAGGGGTTGATCATTTAGATATCTGGCAGATTCACAACTGGGATAACAATGTGCCATTGGAAGAGACACTGTCAGCGATTGATTATGCAGTTACATCTGGTCGAACCAGTTATGTAGGAGTTTCAAATTATTCCGGATGGCAACTCGCTCGAGCAGTTACATTACAGAATCCGATTTTTGGAAAAGCGGGAATTATCTCGACGCAAAATGAGTATTCATTATTAAATCGCAACGCAGAGAATGAGGTTCTGCCCGCCTGCAGAAATTTAGGGGTTGGTTTCTTTGCTTGGTCGCCACTTGGTCGCGGTGTATTAACTGGGAAGTATAGAAATGGTGTGCCATCAGATTCGCGGGGCGCCAGTCCACACTTTGCCAGATTTGTCGAACCGTACTTAAAAGATCGAGCGGCAAAAATTGTTAACGCAGTTTGTGTGGCAGCAGATGGGCTTGGCTATGCTCCACTCGAAGTCGCGCTCTCATGGGTAAGAGACGCGCCCCAAGTAACCAGCACAATTATTGGTGCTAGAACCGGCGCACAATTGCGCGGAGTATTAGCCGCGGAACAAATCGAATTGCCGGCGCAGGTTCGAACTGCGCTCGATGAAATCTCGAATTAGGCGCTCAATAAAAAGCGGTAAAGAGTTCTTGCGCCAAATTTGATGCCATCGACTGGAACTCTTTCATCTACTCCATGAAAGAGTGCGAAAAAATCTAAATCTGCTGGTAAACGTAAGGGCGAAAATCCAAAACCTTTTATTCCCAAATCACTCAGAGCTTTATTATCGGTACCACCACTCATTAAATATGGCACAACGATGCCATCGGGATCTTCCGCCAAGATGGAATTTGTCATCTGCTCAACTAGTGGTCCAGCAAAATCAACTTCAAGTGCTTTATCGCGAACTAACATTTCTAATTGAATTTCATCCCCCGCTAATTTTTTTATAGTTTGATGAAGTTCATCTTCAAAACCGGGTAGAAATCTGCCATCAATTACCGCGCTGGCAGTTTGCGGAATGACATTCTCTTTGTATCCAGCACTGAGCATTGTCGGGTTGGCGGTATTTTGAATCGTGGCACCAATCATTTTGCTGGCACCACCTAAATGTTTAAGAAGTGGTTTGACATTTTTACTGTCGTACTTCTCGCCTACTAATTCCGCTACTTTTTTGAAGAACTTAGCACCGGTTTTAGTTTCTACTTGTGGCCACTCATACGAACCAATTCGTGAAACCGCTTGCGCAACTTTTGTAACCGAATTATCTGGATTTATAAAGGATCCATGTCCGGCGGTGCCTGTGCCGGAAAGTTTTATCCACTGAATTCCTTTTTGAGCCGCTTCAACCAGATACAGCCTGTGACCGCCGGTGATTGTGAGAGAAAATCCGCCCACCTCTGAAACCGCTTCGTTATAACCGTCGAATATCTCTGGCCGATTTTTTACTAACCAGCGAGAGCCATAAGTACTGCCGGCTTCTTCGTCGCCAAAGAAAACCAACAAGATATTTCGCTTAGGTCTGTAACCAATTCTTTGCCACATTCGCACAGTTGCCAAAATCATGGCGTCCATATCTTTCATATCAACTGCGCCTCGACCCCAAATGAAACCGTCTTTTATTTCACCACCGAATGGATCAACCGACCAATCTTTCTCGTTGACTGGCACAACATCAATATGACCATGCACGATTAAGCCAGGCAGTGTGGGATCAGTTCCGGGAATCTTTGCAACAACGTTGCAACGGTTTTTATCGGTTTCAATTAACTCTGACTTAATGCCAACTTCCGATAATTTAGCGCTGACATATTCAGCAATCTCTCGTTCATTGCCTTTACCTTCGCCATAATTGACGCTTGGAATTCGAATCATCTCTTGGCAGAGCGTGACCGTTTCGTTCTCTAGTTCCTGAATCTGATTCTCAGATAAGTTCACAAACCCATCATTCCGAAAACCCGATATTCTTT
Source organism: uncultured Actinomycetes bacterium (assembly GCA_937864205.1). Taxonomy (GTDB): domain Bacteria; phylum Actinomycetota; class Actinomycetes; order Nanopelagicales; family Nanopelagicaceae; genus CALMJB01. Next base: position 3,464 of record CALMJB010000062.1, read on the forward strand.
CCACCACCTTCCCAATGAATCTTCCCTAAAAGCATCTTGCAACAAATAGATTGTTTTAAATCAATTTTTTGTGAGAAAAAAAGTCCGGGTGGCGAAATGGCAGACGCGCTAGCTTGAGGTGTTAGTGCCCGTGAGGGCTTAGGGGTTCAAGTCCCCTCCCGGACACCAATCTCTTTATCGCTCTTTACCTAGTGTCTTTATCCAGTAAAGAGAAAAATAGTAAAACTGGCAAACAGAGATAGTTGAAAATCAAATCGGAAGGGTGCGCTGCGATGGCTAGAGATATCCCAAAATCTAAAGGCAAGCGTGCTAAATCTAAATTTGCCAAACTGATTAGAGATATCCCCGATTATCCAAAGCCCGGAATTTTATTTAAAGACATAACGCCATTACTGGGCGATGCCAAATCATTTAGAAAAATGAATAAACAAATTGCCAAGTCATTTGAACATATTGATTTTGATTACGTTGCTGGCATCGAAGCTAGAGGTTTCATAATTGCCGCCGGATTAGCGAGCTTGACCAAAACTGGCTTTATCCCAATAAGAAAGAAAGGCAAACTTCCTGGCGCCACTTTAAGTCAAAGTTACGACTTAGAGTACGGCACCGATACATTAGAAATTCACACCGGATTAATTCCACCAAATAGCAAAGTGCTGCTGGTCGATGATGTCTTGGCCACCGGCGGAACTGCAGTTGCCAGCATTAACTTACTGAAGCGCGCAAATCTTGAAGTGGTCGGAATAGGATTCCTGCTAGAGATCGACGGGCTATCTGGTCGATTAAAGATTGAAAATTCCTTCCCGAAGTTAGAGGTTAAGGTTTTGGTGCAATGAAAGTGATTTCATAATGGCAGAGTTAATTTATTACTGCGGAACAATGGATTCCGGTAAATCCACATTAGCCTTGCAAACTGCTCATAATCACAAAAGTCGCGGTCATAAGGGATTGATTTTTACAAATCGCGATCGGGCTGGTGCCGGAATTATTTCTTCCCGTCTTGGTCTGCAGTCAGATGCAATCGAAGTAGATTCAAAAATTGATATACATAAATTGATTGTTGATCGACTCTCACAAGGAGAAAAAGTTGATTTCGTTATTTGTGACGAAGCTCAGTTCTATGAACCAAATCAAATCGAGCAATTAGCCAGAATTGTTGATGGATTGGGAATTAATGTTTATGCATTTGGAATATTGGCAGATTTTCGCACTAAATTATTTCCAGGTAGTGCGCGGTTGGTCGAATTGGCCGATCGGGTGCAGACTCTTCAGGTTGAAGCACTCTGTTGGTGCGGAGAACGTGCCACTCATAACGCTCGCTTAATTGATGGTCAAATGGTTACCGAAGGTGAGCAAGTAGTTGTTGGTGATACATCTGCAGATAAATCAAGACAAACCGAGGTTTCATATGAGGTGTTATGCCGAAGACACCATATGCGCAAAGTAACATCGAGAGTTTCCAGGCCGGCAAAGGAAGAGTCTCTACCCTTTAATCCTTGATTAGGATTTAGGTTAATTTATTGAGTAGTAAGAAATATTGTTTGAAAGAAGCAACAGAATAGCCAGAATAAACGGAATAACCAACGCTTAGAAAATGAAATGAGAGTATCAAAATGAAAACCAAGGGTTATGCAGTTAAAGCGGCCAAAGCAAAATTGGAACCATTTGAATTTGAACGTCGAGCTCTCAGACCAAATGATGTAGCGCTGGATATTTTGTACGCCGGAATATGCCATTCGGATATTCATCAAGCCCGAGAAGAGTGGGGTCCGGCATTATTTCCAATGGTGCCCGGCCATGAAATTGTTGGAAAAGTTACTGCCCTAGGAAGTTCGGCAACTAAGTTCAAAGTTGGCGATTTAATTGGGGTCGGTGTGTTCGTAGATTCCTGCCGTAATTGCACTAACTGCAAATCTGGCTTAGAACAATACTGCGTCGAAGGTATGACTGGAACTTATAACGGTTATGAACGGGATAAGAAAACTATTGCCTTTGGTGGGTATTCAGACAAATTTGTTATCGATCAGGCATATGCCGTGAAAGTGCCGGCAAATCTAGATTTAACTGGCGTCGCACCACTTATGTGTGCCGGTATAACTTTGTACTCGCCATTGCGAACTTGGCAAGCCGGTCCTGGCAAAAAAGTCGCAGTAATGGGACTCGGCGGTCTTGGCCACATGGGAGTTAAATTTGCAGTTGCTATGGGAGCTGAAGTAACTGTGCTTTCCCACTCCGCAAATAAAGAGGCAGATGCCAAGAAAATGGGAGCGCACCATTTTGTTTGCACCAAAAATTCAGAAGTTTTCGAAACTTTACGGATGAATTTTGATTTGATCCTAAATACCGTTTCTGCAGACATAGATATTGATCCATATTTAAAATGTCTTAAACTCGATGGCACTTTGGTGGTAATTGGCTTGCCCGGAAAACCATATGCGGTGAATGTTGGCACGATGTTAGATCAGAGACGGCGCTTAGCTGGATCAATGATCGGCGGCGTGAAAGAGTTACAGGAAATGCTCGATTTCTGCGGAAAACACAACATCGTAAGCGATGTAGAAGTCATAAAGGCTGACTACATCAATACCGCTTACGACCGAACCGTTGCCAGCGATGTGAAATATCGCTTTGTAATCGATGCTAAGAGTTTTTAAGCAAATAAAATAATTAAATAAATTGATGTGCCAAGGCCGCAAAAACCGGGGCTAAGAAAATTGCCGGCAAGATGTTCCCAACCGGAACCATTTTTATTTTGGTAAGTCTTAGCGCGATGCCCAGTAATAAAATTCCACCGGTCGCGGTCATTGCCAGAACTTGGTATTGACTTAGAACTGAACCAAGAAGCAGCCCAATTGCGGTCCAGGCATATTGATAAATTCCAACTGGTAACGCCGAGACTGCCACTCCCCAACCAAGCGATGCCGCAAATGCGATTGCTGCAAAAAAATCCAGCGAACTCTTAAGTAGTAATTGATCTATCCCGGTTTTCATCCCATCTGAAATTGATCCCATGATTGCCAGCGGACCGACCGCAAATATCAATGATGCCGAAACAAATCCCTCTACGAAAGTGGAATTTTTTTCGGATCTAAATTTTTCCTTCAAGTATTCTCCGATTGAATTTAGACGATCCTCAATTTTTAATGCTATGCCAATTAATGCCCCAAGAATCAATGAAAAAACGATAACTAAAATCGTCCAACCCCGTGGCAGGGCTGACCTGAGATCTTCTTTCCAAAAAGAACTGATTGCATCGGCAGCTGAAATAAACGTAACCATTCCCAAAATATCGGTGATCAATGATTTAGTTGATTCGGCAAAACGAGCACCGATCAATACGCCAAGCACGCCACCTAAAACAATCGCAACAACATTTATTGTGGTGCCGGCGCCGACAAACATCAGCTAAACCTGATCACCGAAGCTAGTCCTAGCACGAAGCAATAAACTGCAAACGGGTAAAGTGTTCTGGTTTTAAACCAATTAACTAAGAAACGTACCGAAATATAGGTACAAATTCCCGAGACGATACATCCAACCAAGATCGGACCAAGTATTTGCCGCGCATCCGAGCTAAATAGTTCTGGCAGTTTTACGACCGAAGCACCGAGAATAACTGGCAGTGAAAGTAAGAAGGCAAAATCTGAAGCGGTGGAATGATTTAACTTTCTAAGTAAGCCAGCGCTCATTGTGATTCCGAATCTGCTGATACCGGCGAATAA
>CALMJB010000063.1 GCA_937864205.1 uncultured Actinomycetes bacterium
ACTCCGTATTTGCTGCCATAACCACATGATGTGTACTGCCAAACAATCCATTGCGCGGTGCAATTTGCATTTGACCAAGAATGGGAAAAACAACCGCTGGTTTTCTGGCCGGGTTGCACTATTGGATCGGTTGGATTCAATGCGTAATGGGCTAGCCATAATGGATATTGTCTTAATTCATCAGATCTGACCATTGCTTGTTCTAAGAACTGCGAATAAGAGTACAAAAATGGTTTCTTGCCAGTTTTTTCAGCCACGGTACGTAACCAAGTTTCTGCCCATAATGTAACTAAAGTTCTGCCCATATAAGCAGTACAAACTCCGCGCCGATTTTTTTTAACACAGTTATCTTCCAGATCTAACGCCAACGGTAAATCGCGATCGGTGTAGCCACCTAAACTTGCTAAGCGCCAAATTATTTTTTGCGCTTGCGCTTTCGCATCGCGAATAACTGCATCAGCATCTGTGGTATTTGGCAAATATGCATAGTGATAAATCCCGGTGTAAATACCAGCGGCTTGCGCGGCATCACGATCTGCAACTAGGAATTTGTAATTGTCAGAGTCGGCTTTATCTTGAGTATCTGAACCTTTAATCATTAAAAATCTGATGCCAGCCTCAAACATTTTTTGGAAATCAATCGGTTTGTCATTTGGATGTTGCCATCTGCTGATGTCGGCACCGTGGATTCGACCGCCCGGACCGGAAGGCAGAAGTAATGAATTCACATCGGTGAATATTTTTGTATTATCAACTTTAAAATTCTTATCATTTGAAGTTAATTTGGTTTTTCCACTTACAAAATAAGCTTGATATTGCCCTTCGGCTTTGATGGCGGTTGCAATTGTGTTTATTCGCCAAGCACCTGATGTTGAAGTTGTGGTGGTTAAATTTGTAGGTTTCCAGACCACGCCATTTAAACTGCGAATTGTGATTGTGCCAGCTTTTGCTGGCTTAACTTGTCCATAAAAAGTTACTTCAAGTTCACCTGCCGATGGGGTAGTCAAAATATTCATCGTGACCGCAATTTTCGAAGATTTAGTGGTGGCTGCGTTTGCGCCTGGTGAAATTAAATTAGTAGAAAAAACCGCCAGCAAAATCAGATTTGTTAGCCAGTTAGTGGTTTTTTTCACCGCTCAATTATGTCGGGGGTGATGTCAAAAATCTTTTTAATCGCCGCTTGCAACGCAGATTTCTGATTTTCATTACGAGCCTTCTTGAAATCATGTGGTGCAGCGAACTTTTCACTATCAGAAAAATCTAAGGTTAGAGTGTTTGATTCAAATGAGACTAACCTCGCATCAAAGTAAGCCAGCCAAGCAATTCGGTTTTCAATTAAAAGCAGATCTAAAACTTTGTTCCACTCCGCTTTTAATTTAGCGATATCAATTGTTTCAGGACTAGTCATGATCAAATTTCAATAAATAGTAAAAGTAAAACTATTTTGGAATTCGAAGTGAATGCATACCACCATCAACATTTAATGTTGTACCGGTGACCGATTTGTTAACTGGATTAGCTAGAAAAACTATTGCAGTTGCGATCTCATCAGGAGTGACTAATCGACCCATCGGCTGACGCGCCTCTAGTGCTTGCCGTTGCGCAGCGGGATTTCCAGATTGTTCTAACAATCTTGCTACCCATGGAGTATCAGTGGTGGCCGGATTAACTGCATTAACTCTGATTCCATCTGCCAAGTGATCAGTTGCCATTGCCAATGTCAGAGTAAGGATTGCTCCTTTACTGGCACTGTACGCGGCCCGGTTTGGAATTCCATCAACCGCTGCAATTGAACAGGTATTAACTATCGCAGCAGATTTACTTTTACGTAACAGCGGAATTGCGGCGCGGCAAATTCTGGCGGTGCCGATGACATTTACATTTAAAACTTTTTCCCAAACTTCATCACTCTCTTTTTCAACGGTGGTTAAAGAACCGATACCGGCATTATTAATTAATACATCTAAATTTGAACTTAATTTGGCAAACTGCGCAAATGCATTGGTAACCGATGTAGCAGATCCGATGTCACATTCAATATAAGTGGCGTAAGGATTCATTTCTCCGGCTTGCAAATCAAAACCAAATACTTTTGCGCCATTTTGATGTAATAACTTGGCAACTGACAAGCCAATTCCCGAACCGGCACCGGTGACGATTGCGGTCAATCCGGCAAAATCTTTGGAACTCACTCGCTAATGCTAATACCACAGCTAATACCGCTGCGATACTGAGTAGATGCTAATTAAATACCAATTTGATACCAATAAGATTGAGCAATGCCTGGCACATTTGCAGTGATCAAAACGGCAAACAATCCATTTGCATTAGTTAAATTTTCAAATGGAAATTTTTTTCAAATTCCAACTTTGCCAGATACGTCTGCTTTATTGCGACATTCACTTGCCGATATAAAGCGAAT
>CALMJB010000064.1 GCA_937864205.1 uncultured Actinomycetes bacterium
CCGAAGATATGGCAAGTGATTTAAGCAAATCGGCAACTTACATAATTTGATTAGCAAATCATCAGAATATTTGCGCTTAATTGCGCACAAAATAGAGATTTAACATTGCCGTAACTCAGCCGGGGTTTACTTTGCCCTATGAATTCCCCGCAAGATAAAAACGACTTCGATAAGCAACAAGAAAGACAAAAAGAATTTGTCTTAAAGACGATTGAAGAGCGAAATATTCGCTTCATCAGACTTTGGTTTACCGATGTGCTCGGATTTTTAAAATCAGTTGCGATTGCACCAGCGGAATTAGAAAATGCCTTTGCCGAAGGAATTGGTTTTGATGGCTCATCAATTCAAGGTTTTGCACGAGTTACCGAATCGGATATGTTGGCAAAACCAGATCCAGCCACTTTTTCTATTTTGCCATGGCGAACTGAGGCGCCAGGAGCGGCCAGAATGTTTTGCGATATTTACCGGCCCGATGGTTCCGCCGCAGCGGTTGATCCGCGCCAAGTTTTAAAACGAACTTTGCAATCAGCGGCGCAAATGGGTTACACCTGTTACACACATCCAGAAATCGAATTCTTCTTATTTAAAGAGGAACCAAAGGAAAATTCTCGACCAATTCCAGTTGATTCTGCCGGATATTTCGATCACACCCCATCAATGGTTGGCCATGATTTTCGTCGCGCCGCAATTACTTTATTAGAAGCGATGGGAGTTTCAGTTGAGTTTTCTCATCATGAAGGCGCTCCTGGTCAACAAGAAATTGATTTGCGATATGCCGATGCACTTTCTACCGCCGACAACATCATGACATTTCGCCATGTTGTGAAAGAGGTTGCGCTTGAACAAGGTTTCTTCGCATCGTTTATGCCAAAACCATTTACCGAGTTTCCCGGTTCAGCTATGCATACGCACCTTTCACTATTTTCTGGAGAAACAAATGCATTCTTTGACGCTGGTGCGCCGATGCAATTATCAAAAATCGGCCGTTCTTTTATTGCTGGATTAATTAAGCATGCGCCAGAAATTTGCGCGATTACAAATCAATGGGTCAATTCTTATAAACGAATCACCGGTGGTGGGGAAGCACCGGCTTTTGCAACATGGGCACAATCTGATCGAAATGCAATGGTGCGAATTCCAACTTATAAACCGAAAAAAGAAGCATCAACTCGAATTGAAATTCGAACTCCAGATTCAGCTTGCAACCCTTATCTTACTTTCGCCGTGATTATTGCCGCTGGATTACAAGGAATTAAATCTAAATATGAGTTAACCGAAAATACAAAACCGCAGGCGTTGCCAACAGATTTAGCCGAGGCGATTGCCGCGATGGAAAAGAGTGAATTAGTTAGAAACACTTTAGGAGAAGAGGTATTTGAATTCGTTTTGGCAAATAAGCGTGCCGAATGGGATCAGTACCGTAATCAAGTCAGCGCATTTGAATTAAATCGATATTTGTCTGTGCTCTGACACTTTTTTATTTAAAATTACGGAGAAAAGAATCGAAAAGAATCAATGTAAAAATGAATAAATACTGCAAATTGGCTAGAATTTAAAGATGGCAGCTGAACCAACAAATCAAGCAAATCAAATCCGAACTCAGATTAATGTTGATCTAACCAATCGCGATAAACAAACCGCGCTACTGCGTATTTTCTTGGTAATTCCGCCATTGATTTTCCTTTTTACCTTCTCTTCAAATGTAAATGTCGGCATCTTCGCAAGCGTAGGTGGGTTTTTATTTTTCCCATCATTATTAGCAATGGTATTTCGCGGGGTTTATCCATCATATTGCTTGGCTTACAACAAGGCCTATCTATCTTTATCTAATCGGGTGACCGCTTACATGTTGCTTTTGACCGACCAGTATCCATCAATTGAAGAAAACAGTTCTGTCACGCTCACTTATCCAGAGATTGATGGCGGCAAGAAATTAAGTCGCGGTATGCCGCTGGTTAAATGGTTTTTAGCGATTCCACTTTATGTAGTCGGAATTATTTATGCAGTAGTGGCATTCGTACTTACCTTTGTAGCTTGGATAAATATTTTGCTGAAAGGTACATACTCTGAAAAAACTGCTGAGTTTGTTGTCAATGTAATTGCATTCTGGAATCGGGTATATGGATATGCATTTATGTTAGTTACCGACGATTACCCATCCTTCGTTTTGTAGGCTAACCTTTTCCCATGCAACGAATTTCGATCAACCAGTTAGGTTTAAATCTTTCAAAGCGCTCTGCGTTAAATTCGTTGACACTGCTCTCACTCTTGCTTATTTGCCGCGACGAGGCTTAACGCCGGTCTCCTGGTCGCGGGGTTTAGGTCGAACCGGCAGACCAAAAAATTTTTTTCAAGAGAGCAAGGATTAACAACAAATTATGAGTAAAGATAATTTTCCATCACAAATTAAATCTGGCATGCCATTTAATCGATATGGTTTTTACAACCCATTTGAAAATCTTGGTGGGGCATTTCATGAACGTACTTGGCCAACTAAAACGATGACAAAAGCACCTAAGTGGTGCTCGGTGGATCTGCGCGATGGTAATCAGGCGCTGATTGATCCGATGGATTCAAATCGCAAATTAGCGATGTTTAAATTATTGGTGCAAATGGGATACAAAGAGATTGAAGTTGGTTTTCCAGCCGCTAGTCAGACTGATTTTGATTTCATCCGCAAAATTATCGAAGATGGCTTGATTCCAGATGATGTAATCATTCAAGTGCTTACACAAGCACGTGAACCGTTGATAAAGCGCACTTTTGAATCAATCAAAGGCGCAAAATCGGCAATCGTTCATCTATATAACTCCACTTCAACTCTGCAACGTCGAGTGGTATTCGGACAAGATAAAGCTGGCATTAAAAAAATTGCCACCGATGGAGCAAAGATCTGTGCCGATTTGATTTCATCTGTGGCAAACACGAAAGTATCTTTTGAATATTCACCTGAGTCATATACCGGAACCGAATTAGAGTTTGCTTTGGAAGTTTGTAATGCCGTAAATGATGTATGGCAGCCAACTTCAAGTTGGAAGACCATCATGAATTTACCAGCCACGGTTGAGATGGCCACTCCAAATATCTATGCCGATTCCATTGAATGGATGAGTCGAAATTTAAATAATCGAGATGCGGTTGTGTTATCACTTCACCCTCATAACGATCGTGGTACCGGAGTTGCCGCAGCCGAATTGGCTTACTTAGCCGGCGCAGATCGCATTGAAGGAACTTTATTTGGAAATGGTGAACGCACCGGAAATGTTTGCTTAATTACTTTGGGATTGAATTTGTTAAGTCATGGAATTGATCCGCAAATTGATTTCTCAAATATCGATGAAGTGCGTCGTACCGTTGAATACTGCAATCAATTGCGGGTGCCAGAGCGACATCCTTATGGCGGAGATTTAGTTTTCACTGCATTCTCTGGTTCACATCAAGATGCGATCAAAAAAGGTTTTGAACATCTAGAAAAAGATGCCAAAGCTGCTGGTAAAACTAAAGAACAAATGACTTGGGCTATTCCTTATTTACCAATTGATCCAAAAGATATCGGTCGTTCATATGAAGCCGTAGTTCGGGTGAACAGCCAATCTGGAAAAGGTGGCGTTGCATATTTAATGAAGTCTGAGCACCATCTAGATTTGCCACGTCGTTTGCAAATTGAATTTAGCCAGATTATTCAAGCCAAAACCGATTCAGAAGGTGGCGAAGTAACTCCAGCCCAGATGTGGCAGGTGTTTGAAGATGAGTATTTACCTGCGAAAGAGAATCAATGGGGCAGATTTAGATTATCTGGAATGTCACAGTCATCGCATCTAGATGAAGATGTGAAATTAACAATTGATATTTTAGATAACGGCAAAATGCAAAAATTGACTGGAACTGGAAATGGTCCGATTGCTGCATTGCTAACAATTCTAAATAGTTATGAATCTTCACTTGAACTTAGAGTGCTCGATTATTACGAACATGCGATGAGCGCCGGTGGCGATGCCAAAGCAGCGGCTTATTTAGAGTGCGAAATCGCCGGTCGAATTTATTGGGGAGTTGGAATTGATCCAAGTACAACCACAGCTTCGTTAAAAGCGGTTGTGTCGGCGGTCAATCGCGCAGTTCGAATTCATCAGTACCAGTAATTTAAGGGCGTGAGTCTCTATCGCGATGTGGCAATCGTGCTGCGCACTCAAAAATTAGGCGAGGCAGATCGAATCATCACATTGTTTACTCGAAATCACGGTCGAGTGAAAGCGGTAGCAAAAGGAGTTCGTCGAACTAAATCAAGATTTGGTGCCAGGTTAGAACCAGCAAGTTATATCGATTTACAACTTTATACCGGTCGCAATTTAGACACGATTACGCAAGTTGAAGCACTAGAAAATTTTGGCGATATTTTGTCAGCTGATTATCAACAATGGACAATTGCCAGTGCAATTTTGGAAGCGGCCGAACGTTTCACAGTGCAAGAGCATGAACCAGCGGTGCAACAATTCTTATTATTGCTCGGTTCATTAAACGCGCTGGCCAAACAAAATTATGACGCTTCATTGATTCTGGATGCTTATCTATTACGTTCTCTTTCGGTGGCCGGTTACGCACCATCTTTAACAATTTGCTCGCTCTGTCAAAAACCTGGTCCGCACAAATACTTTTCATTGCAAGGTGGTGGATCAGTTTGTATTGACTGTAAGAGCACCGCTTCGGCAACTCCGAAACCAGAGACGCTAGATTTAATGGCTAATCTTTTGACTGGTAATTGGGCTGGCGCAGTGCAAAGTGAGAGCAAATTTCGGCAAGAGGCTTCGGGTTTAATCGCTGCCTACTTGCAATGGCATCTAGAGCGTGGACTAAAGTCTTTACCACTAGTAGAGCGAGTTAATAAACAAGTAAGTGAGCCGGTTAAATAAATTGAAAACAGATAAAAACAGATGAAAACTAATCGCAAGCAGATTAAAAAACCACCCGCTCATCCAAGTGGTGCCAAGCCGCCAAAATTATCGCCATCGCAAATTCCAAAACATGTTGCGATTGTCATGGATGGAAACGGTCGTTGGGCCAAAAAACGCGGTTTACCGCGCACCGCCGGACACACCGCTGGTGAAGCTGCGCTATTAGATGTGGTTTACGGTGCAATTGAAATTGGCGTAAAGGAAATCAGCGCATTCGCATTCTCTACTGAAAATTGGCGCAGATCACCGGAAGAGGTGAGATTCTTGATGGGATTTAATCGCGTTGAAATTAGAAAACAACGAGATGAAATGAATTCGCTGGGCGTAAAAATCAAATGGATCGGCCGGCCGCAGAAACTTTGGCAATCAGTGATTGCCGAACTTAAAGAGGCAGAACGCCTTACTAAAAATAATAAGGTTTTAACTTTGAATATGTGTGTAAATTATGGTGGTCAAGCAGAAATTGTCGATGCGGTTAACTCGATTTCGCAAGATGTAAAACGCAATAAATTAAAAGCTGGAGCAATCACTGAAAAAAGTTTAAAAAAGTACTTTTACTCTCCAAAAATGTTAGATGTAGATTTATTCTTACGTTCATCTGGCGAACAGCGAATCAGTAATTTTTTGCTATGGCAATCTGCTTACGCAGAAATGGTTTTTATGGATGTGCTTTGGCCAGATGTAGATCGAAGAACTTTATGGCAGGCAATCGAAATCTACGCTGAACGAAATCGCAGATTCGGAAAAGCTTAAAGATTTGAAACTAAAAGCCACATGACCAATACGCCGGTTAATGTGGTGAGCAGAGTCAATCGGGTCGGATGATTTGAATGTGCCTCCGGCAAAATATGTGATGTTGCTAAATAAATCACGATTCCAGAAAATGCCGCTAGATATAAAGATATTGCACTATCTGAAAAAGCCATTGTGGTGCCAAGCGTGGCACCGCCAATTCGAGAAAGCGCATCGATGCCAAGCAAGAATTTCCCGCGTTTTTTCCATTGACCTAATTTCACTAAAAGCGCCACAGTATTTAAGCCATCGCTAAATGCATGTACCAACATCGCGATAAATACCGCGATACCGAGTTTTGTATCTACTTGAAATGAAAGTCCGAGCGCGACGCCATCTAAAAAGATATGCCCTGCCATTGCCAGCGCACCAACTGATCCGGCAATTTCAAAGGCATGTGTGTGATCATGTTGATATTCAGAGTGGGCAGGCTCATGTGAGCCAAAAAATTGTTCTATAAAATGCAAAATCAAAAAACCGAGCAGCAATGCAATGGAAACTTGTGGAACATTCGCAACTTTGTTTTGGTTGGTTGCAAAAACTTCCGGCAGTAAATCAAAAGCGACTAAACCAAGTAACAAACCGGCCGATAACCCAAGGACAAGATGAAAACGATCTTTTGACTTCAAAGCCAGCATTCCACCAGCAAAAGTGGCCAAAACAGTTACCGCGGCTAGCGATATTGCAATCATTTTCGTAATCTACCCTTTAGAATTAAGAGTTACTAAATGCAACCGCCGACAGCCAGCCGGATGGAGAAATTAAAATGGCAGCCGATAGATTAGAAACAATCGTTTCACTCGCAAAGCGTCGTGGCTTTGTTTATCCATCTTCCGAGATTTATGGTGGCTTGCGCGCCGCTTGGGATTACGGTCCGCTCGGTGTTGAATTAAAAAATAATGTAAAGCGCCAATGGTGGCGTTACATGGTGACACAACGCGAAGATGTAGTTGGTCTGGATTCCTGCGTAATTTTGGCAAAAGAGGTTTGGCAAGCATCTGGCCATGTTGAAACTTTCACCGATCCACTAACTGAATGCACATCGTGTCATAAACGATATCGAGCCGATCATTTGATTGAAGCTTTTGAAAATAAACATAATCGAAAACCAGAATCACTTTCAGAGGTGAATTGTCCAAATTGCGGAACAAAGGGAAAGTTCACCGAACCCCGACAATTTTCTGGGTTATTAAAAACATATCTTGGCGCGGTTGAAGATGAAAGTGGATTGGCTTATTTACGGCCAGAAACTGCTCAGGGAATCTTCATTAATTTTCAAAATGTTGCAGCAACTTCCCGAAAAAAACCGCCATTTGGAATTGGCCAAATTGGTAAATCTTTTCGTAATGAGATCACACCCGGTAATTTCATATTTAGAACTCGGGAATTTGAACAAATGGAGATGGAATTTTTTGTGCCACCCGGCACCGATGAAGAGTGGCATCAATATTGGATAGATACCAGACTTGCTTGGTATAAAGATTTAGGTATAAATGCGGATCGACTGCGACTATTTGAGCATCCAAAGGAAAAACTTTCCCATTACTCAAAGCGCACTGTTGATATCGAGTACAAATTTGAGTTCACCGGAACTGATTGGGGCGAATTAGAAGGTATAGCCAACCGAACCGATTTTGATTTGAAGGCACATAGCGAAAGTTCTGGCGAAAATCTCACCTGGTTTGATCAAGAGAAAAATGAACGCTGGACACCGTATGTAATCGAACCTGCCGCCGGCGTTGATCGATGCACTTTAACTTTTATGATGGATGCATATACCGAAGATGAAGCACCAAACTCAAAAGGTGAAATGGAAAAGCGTGCGGTGATGAAACTTGATCATCGATTAGCACCAATTAAAGCAGCGGTATTGCCACTATCTCGAAATGCAGATCTATCGCCAAAAGCTAGAGATTTAGCGGTGCAATTGCGCAAACAATGGAATGTTGAATTTGATGATGCCGGTGCAATTGGCCGAAGGTATCGCCGCCAAGATGAGATCGGTACACCATTTTGCATAACCGTTGATTTCGATTCGTTGAATGATCAAGCGGTGACTATTCGCGAACGAGATTCAATGGCGCAAGAGCGAGTGGCAATCGATAAGGTATTTGATTATTTATCAAGCCGATTAGTTGGCTGCTAATAATTTATTGATGCTACAAACTAAAGTAAAACCATTAAGACTTGAAATTAAAAATGGCCGGTTTGTAAATAACGAATTTCTAATTGATCCACCGGTGGTATTGGCACCGATGGCAGGCATAACAAACTCTGCATTTCGCACTCTTTGCCGTGAACACGGAGCCGGACTTTATGTTTGCGAGATGGTGACTGCCCGCGCATTGATCGAGCGACGCGAAGAAACTTTGCGGCTGATGAATTTTGCACCAAATGAATCACCTAGATCGGTGCAGTTGTATGCCGTTGATCCGCTCACCATGAAAAAAGCGGTCGAGATGATTGGCAGCGAAGATTTAGCAGATCACATCGATATGAATTTTGGTTGCCCGGTTCCTAAAGTTACTCGCCGTGGTGGTGGGGCAGCGCTGCCATTTAAACGCAGATTATTTTCCGAAATCGTAAAAGCTGCAGTGGACACCGCTTCCAAATATGGAATTCCGGTAACAGTAAAGATGCGTATTGGAATTGATGAAACACATAAAACATTTAAGGAAGCGGCAATGAGTGCAGCGCAACTTGGCGTTTCATGGGTGGCACTACACGCAAGAACAGCGGCACAACTTTATGATGGCAAAGCAAATTGGAATGCAATCTCGGAATTAGTTGAACATTTATCTGCAACAAATGTGCCAGTTCTGGGTAATGGTGATATTTGGTCAGGCGAAGATGGATTAAGAATGATGCACGAAACTGGGTGCGCTGGCATCGTGATTGGTCGCGGCTGTCTTGGCCGACCATGGTTATTTGCCGATTTGGCAAATACTTTTCGCGGCGAAAAGGTGCAAACAAATCCAACCTTGTTCCAAGTTCGAGATTTAATGTTTAGACATGCGCAGTTATTGATTGCTTACTTTGAAAATGAGGATCGAGCGATGCGCGATCTTCGCAAACATATGGCTTGGTATCTAAAAGGTTTTCAAGTTAATCGAAGTTTGCGGGCGCAATTTGGCATGGTCGCTTCGCTCGCTGAATTTTCACAATTGCTTGCCCAATTAAATGATCAGCCATATCCAACCGCGATTGGTGCTGCTCCACGTGGTCGAACCAGTCACGCTCGGCCGGTTACTTTGCCAGATGGTTGGTTGAACAATCCCGATGAATTATCTGAGGAAATTGCCATTGAATCTGATGAATCAGGATCTGGTGGTTAATTGTTTATTTTCAAAATAGTTCGAAAAATAATTTTCTTATTTTTACCGCTATTAATTACATTGGCATTTCTCGGGTTTGCTTGGTCGGCTGGGCATATTTATTTAACTGCCCGTACCAGCGAACCAGTCCGCAGTGATGTCTTAGTAGTTATGGGCGCTGCACAATCAGATGGCAAACCAGATGAAGTTTTACAAGCCAGATTGGCGCGCGCAAAATCTATTTATGACAAAGGATTAGTTAAATTTATTTACACCGTTGGCGCTGGCGCACCAGGAGATCGAACTACCGAAGCAATGTCGAGTTTTAATTGGTTGATTTCAAATGGAATCAGTCGAAAATCAATTGTGGTGATTGAAAAAGGCAAATCAACTTTAGAAAGCACAAAGGCTTATGCAAAAATCATGAAGGAAAATAATTTACAGTCGGTGATTATTGCCACCGATCCATACCACTGTTTGCGGGCAATCACTATGGCGCGAGATCTTGAGCTGTTTGCATCATGTGCTAAAAGCACAACTGGACCAGCCGATCTAGAAAATAGTTCTTATCGATATTTATTGCGTGAAACCGGCGCATATGTTGCATATGTGACATTAGGGCGAAGAGGCATTGTTTTAAGCGATAGAAATTAGAGTGTCGTAAATCCAAATAGGATTTGGATATGTCTGATGTGAACATTGAACATCCCGGTTATAAAGATTTTGATCGAGAGAGATTTCAAGATGAACCGGCAAAGCGCGCTGGTCGAACTGAATTTGCGCGCGATCGCGCTCGCATTATTCATTCATTTGCTTTGCGCCGACTCGCTGCGAAAACGCAGGTTGCAGTTCCGTGGGCGACAGATTTTCCACGCACCAGACTTTCGCACTCTTTGGAATGCGCACAAGTTGGTCGCGAACTCGGATTAGCACTTGGGGCTGATCCAGATTTGATGGAAGGGGCGTGCCTGGCTCATGACATTGGTCATCCACCATTTGGTCACAATGGCGAGAGCGCATTAAATGAGATTGCAAAAAGTTGTGGTGGATTCGAAGGGAACGCGCAAAGTTTGCGGCTATTGATTCGCTTAGAAGCAAAAACCGTTGATAAACACGGAAAATCCATTGGATTAAATCTGACCAGAAGTTCATTAGATGCCGCCACTAAATATCCCTGGCCAAGATCGGTTAATGATAAAAAATTTGGAGTCTATTCCGATGATCTGGAAATCTTTAATTGGTTTCGCACCGGCGCACCACAAAATAAAACCTCAATCGAAGCCCAAATTATGGATTGGTCAGATGATGTCGCTTATTCAGTGCATGATTTTGAAGATGCACTGGTAACCAATCAAGTAAAACTAAATGAACTCGCCAAAGATTTACCTAAACTATTTAAGGTAGCCAAAACAGATTATTTGCCTGATATCAACGAATCTGAATTTGCACAGGCTTTCAACAATTTGCAAAATCTTTCCTGTTGGCCAAAGGAATATGATGGTTCACATACACAATTGGCTCGCTTGAAAGATCTCACCAGCCAACTTATCGGCCGGTTCGCGCAATCTGCCGAAGTCGCAACCAGACAAAAGTATGGTCT
This sequence comes from uncultured Actinomycetes bacterium, assembly GCA_937864205.1. GTDB lineage: Bacteria > Actinomycetota > Actinomycetes > Nanopelagicales > Nanopelagicaceae > CALMJB01. The sequence goes on from CALMJB010000064.1 coordinate 10,656, forward strand.
GGCAAATCTGACCAGATATGCCGCTGACCTAATAGTTCCGCGGGCGCAGCGCATCGAAGTGGCATTTCTTAAATCAATTGGCGCTCATTATGTAATTAATGCCGATGCTTCTCAGGTTCGATATGGCGAGCAACAGCGATTATTGCAAGAATTAGTAGAGCGATTACTTGAAACTGCTCCAAATTCCTTGGAAGGATTCTTCAAAGATGATTGGCAATTTGCAAAAACGGAATCAGAAAAATTACGGGTGGTAGTAGATCAAGTGGCATCGCTGACCGATATTGGAGCACAGAAACTGCACAAAAAGTTGTTTGGAATGAAATAAAAATTATGGCCGGAAGAATTAAAGATAGTGATGTTGCGTATGTGCGCGACCACAGTCACATAGATGAAGTAGTTGGCGATTATGTACAGTTAAAAAATGCTGGTGGAGGCCAAAAGAAAGGTCTCTGCCCATTTCATGATGAAAAGTCGCCATCTTTTCATGTAACGCCTAGCAAAGGTTTTTTCCACTGTTTTGGTTGCCAGACCGGTGGCGATGTAATTGCATTCCTAATGAAAATCGATCACTTAACCTTTACCGAATCAGTTGAACGTTTGGCCGAGCGAATTGGTTATCAACTTACATATGAATCAAATTACAATTCAAATCAATCGGCAAATACAATAACTCGCAATCGATTAGTAGCCGCAAATACTGCCGCAGCTGAGTACTATCAATCTCAATTACAACTTCCAAATGCACAAACTGCTCGAGATTTTTTACAAAAACGTGGTTTTGATAAAAATGTAGCTGCCGATTTTGGAATCGGATACGCTCCCGATGATTGGGATCTACTTTATAAAGAACTCAAAAAGTTAAGTTTCACCGATCAAGAATTAAATCAAGCCGGTCTAATCAAAGAGGGCTCAAAAGGATTCATAGATCGCTACCGCAATCGATTAATTTGGCCGGTAAAAGACATTTCCGGTGACATTGTCGGATTCGGAGCTCGCAAATTAGCCAGCGATGAAGTTGATACTGGACCTAAATATTTAAACTCGCCGGAAACTGCAATTTATAAGAAAAACCAAATTCTTTACGGATTAGATATTGCTAAAAAAGAAATTGCCAAAACCAGACAGGTGGTTATCGTTGAAGGATATACCGATGTAATGGCCGCACATCTTTCTGGTGTAAAAACTGCAATCGCAACCTGTGGCACCGCTTTCGGAGACGAGCACATTCGAATAATTCGCAGATTACTTATGGATGATGACACATTCAGAGGCGAGGTAATTTTTACATTTGATGGTGATGCCGCCGGACAAAAAGCTGCTCTCCGGGCATTTTCAGATGATCAAAAATTTGTAGCGCAAACATTTGTAGCGGTGGAACCAAATGGATTAGATCCCTGCGAATTAAGACAGGCGCATGGTGATTCCGCAGTACGTGATTTAGTCGCGCGACGGGTGCCATTATTTGAATTTGCAATCAAGAACGAGATTTCAAAATATGATTTAAAAACCGCCGAAGGTCGCGTTAGCGCACTAAATCAAACCGCTCCGTTAATTGCGCGAATTAAAGATGCATCATTACGCCCTGAATACATTCGGTTAGTTTCGCTTTGGTTAGGACTAGATATTGATTTAGTTTCCAAAGCGGTTAAATCAGGATCAGGTAAGACTCAACCTGGGCAAAATGTGAGTCAATACTCACTGTCAGATCCGGTAATTCAATTAGAACGTGAAGTATTGAAAATTAAATTACAAAAACCAGAATTGATTACCGATTGGAAAGATCTAGAAAAAGCGGCATTTGTTTACCCGGTGCACAATTCGATTCGAGAGCTGCTTGATCAAAATCCTGAAACAAGCATTACCGCAGTACTTGAAAAAATAGATGATGCTCAATTAAGCGCAACGCTTACCTCTTTATTAGTAGAACCAATTAGATTTGATGGTGAAGTGAATACTAAATATGCAGCAAGTGTGATGGCGAGATTGCGAGAAGTAGCGCTTACTAGAGAAATTGCAGAATTAAAGTCGCAACTTCAGCGCATTAATCCGGTTGAAAATGAGAGCGATTATCAAAAGATTTTTGCTGATTTAGTTTCAATGGAAGCAGCCCGCAGAGTATTAAAGGATCTAGCAACCTCAGGAATTTGAAAATTTGGGCGAGCATTTAACATTTCGCTAGTATTTCGCCCGCACCACTTGATCCCTGATAGCTCAATCGGCAGAGCAGCCGGCTGTTAACCGGCAGGTTCTTGGTTCGAGTCCAAGTCAGGGAGCAATGAAAAAAAATATCTAGACCGATAAAACAGTTATTAGAACAGATAAAAGGACAGGGATAAAAGGTGTAGCAGATGGCGCAATTTCAATTAGAGATTGCTCTACCAGATCGCCCAGGTTCCTTAGGAGCGGTCGCTTCGGCAATCGGTTTTGCCGGTGGCGATATCAAATCAATAAATATTTTAAGAAATGAAAACGGGCGCGGCATCGATCAAATCTTGGTTGCAATACCTGGCTCTGATACAACTGATTTAGTAAATGTATTAAATGCAATTGGCGGCGTTGAAGTCTTATCGATCAAGCCACTTCAAAGTAATTAAATTTTTACCGCTTTTAACTGCTGGGCAGATTGTTCTGGCGGTAAATCCATTATGAATGCACCCATTCCCGACTCTGAACCAGATAAGTACTTCAGTTTTCCAGGTTGACGCCGGACTGAAACTATTTGCCAATGTAATCTCATACGGTCGCGACCAATTAAAACTGGTGCTTGATACCAGCCCGCGATGTATGCCATTTCTATTCCAAATACTCCATCTAGTCGAAGCAAAACCTCTTTCGCAATCTCTGGAAATGTGTCAGATTGCAAATCACTTAAAGCGGCTAAATCTGGCACAGATTTCTTAGGTGCGACATGAATCTCAAATGGATATCTGGCAGCGAATGGAACATAAGCAATCCATTCTGAATTCTGAGCAATTATTCGCACCGAATCTTTTAATTCGCGGGCAATTACATCATCTAGTAATACCCGTTTGGTTTTTGCATAGTGCGCATTTGCTGCTGACAACATTTTTTCGATTCGAGTTGGAATAAAAGAGTAGGCATAGATCTGCCCATGAGGATGATGCAAAGTCACGCCCACCTCTTCACCGCGATTTTCAAATGGAAAAACATGCGCAATGAATGGAAGTTTTGAAAGTTGTTCAGTGCGATCTTTCCATGCTTCCAACACAGTTCGAATCTGTGTGGTTGATAGTTTTGCAAAACTTCCTTCATGTTTTGCGGTGTAACTAATTACTTCACATCGCCCAGCTGCATCCGCAGTCGGTGTATCTAATCCAGAAATTTCTGGTAATTGCCATGAAGTATCTGGCGAAGTCAGGGCTGGTGCGCGATTTTCAAAAACTACAACTTCATAATTTGAATCTGGGATTTCAGTTAACTTTTCAGTGGTGCTCGGGCAAAGTGGACATAATTCTTTTGGTGGTAAAAAGACGCGATGTTGTCGATGCGATGCCACCGCGACCCATTCATTAACCAGCGGGTCTAATCGCAGTTCGCCAATACCAGGTTGTGCAGATAATTCGCGATTATCTTTTTTATTACGTTCGGTAGAAGTTTGGTCGTAATAGCTAATCGTGCGACCATCTGCTAATTGCAGATCGGTACGCATGATATTGCCAGAAAGTTTTACCGACATGATGGGCAACTCTATCTAGAACCAGATTTGCTGGTTAATTGCGAAACTGTTTTATGCAGGAATCAACTGGTTTTGGTTTTACAGTTGGCTTTGGTTCTGGGGTTGGTGGTAGTTGCGGCCCTTGAATCAAAGTAAATGCCACCGGAATTGAATTAGTGGCATGAGTATTAGTCATATCTACAAAATTAATAGTGCCGCTATAACTTCCAGCCGGCAATTTATCAAGACTTAAAGTCCATCGACCGCTCGCTTCTCG
>CALMJB010000065.1 GCA_937864205.1 uncultured Actinomycetes bacterium
CTTCAATTCTCAATGGTGTTTTGTATTTATTGATTACCTGCGCATCAACAGTTGTCTCACTCTCTTTAGTTCGCAAATTTGTAAAAATATGAGATTAATTCTGTTTATGGTTGGTTCTGGAATAGGCGCCGGTTCCAGATACTTAATTGATAAATATTTTAGATCCAGATTCACTTTCCCATTTGGAATTTTGTTAGTGAACGTATTTGGGTCTTTTATCCTTGGCTTGGTTGCAGCAAATTCTAAAACTAACAGCCTGTTCTTAATTTTTGGCTTTTGTGGAGCCTTAACTAGTTGGTCGGCACTGGCTCTTGATTATGAGCAACAACTAAAAAGCCGAAAATATTTTCAATTAATCTTAAATTTAGTTGCCAACTTTACTTTCGGTTTATGTGCAGCTTTTGTTGGTATGAAACTAGTTTGATCTCAATATCTGTGCCATATAAGCCTCGACTTCATCAGGATGTCTTGGCAAGGCATTACTCATTATCTTGCAGCCACTTTCAGTAACTAAAACATCATCTTCAATTCGAACGCCGATGCCACGATATTCAGGTGGAAATAAAGTGTCATCTGGTTGGATATAAAAACCTGGTTCAACGGTGAGAATCATTCCCGGTTCTAAAACCGCATCTGCATATTGTTCTTTTCGAGCATGAGAACAATCATGTACATCAATTCCTAAGTGGTGCCCAGAACCATGAAACTGCCAGCGGCGGTGCAAACCATTTTCTGGTTTTAATGATTCTTCAGGAGACATCGGTAAAACGCCCAGTTCATAGGCACCTTTTGCAATCTCGACCATACAAGCGGCATGCATATCTTTAAATTGTGCGCCAGGTTTAACCGCAGCAATGCCGGCTTGTTGCGCACGATAAACGATTTCATAAATCTTGCGTTGTGCGGGTGTGAATTTTCCAGAAACCGGAAATGTTCTAGTGATATCTGCGGTGTAATGTGATTCAACTTCGACACCAGCATCAATCAAAATTAAATCGGTTGGTAAAACATCTCCATCATTTTTGATCCAGTGCAATACACAGGCATGAGCACCTGAAGCCACAATACTTGGGTAGCCATTGTCATTTCCCTCTAGTCTTGCCCGCCCATAAAAAGCCGCCTCAATAATTCTTTCTCCCCGCTTTTTCGAAGTTGCAGCTGGGAAAACTCGCACCATATCGGCAAAACCTCGAACTGATGAATCAATTGCTTTTTGCATCTCTTTAATTTCGTATTCATCTTTGACCATCCGCATTACAGATGAAACATTTTTTAATTCATCCTCTTTTTCACTTGCTGTTACAAATGAATCAAGTCGTGCATCTTCTCCGCGAATAATTAATGTCGGTTTGCCATCCTTCATGAAATTTTCAATGTCTTCGATCTGCTTGACCTTTAACTGATATTTGGTCTCAGTTTCTTGCAAGGTCATTCGCCGGCCTACCCAAAATTCTCCATATCTAGCGTTCTTATAAAACTCATCGGTATCACGTGGTGAACGTGGGTGAATAAAGAGAA
>CALMJB010000066.1 GCA_937864205.1 uncultured Actinomycetes bacterium
GGCGGGTGTAATTAAAGAAGCAAAGATATTTTTTAAACTAGCACTGCGCGATAAACGCGCGAATTCGATTCCACCAGGAATCCATACTCTTGATCAGAAAATTTCCACTAAATCTGCGCTCAATCAATTATTGGATAAGAAAAGAAATCGAGGGTTAGTAATAATTCCGGAAGGCTTACGGGTTAGCGAAGCGTTGAACCTGCTCTATAAATCAAATTTAGTTATCGGTAAATATGATGGAAAAATCGATCCGAGTCAGGTTCTGGGCGATGCATATGGAATTTCCAAAAATAATAAAGCTTTAATTAATAACTTAGAAGGATTTCTCTTTCCGGCGCAATATGCATTCACACCGGGAATGAGCGCGAATGAAGCGGTTCTGCAAATGCTTAAGAGATTTGAAATCAGCGCAAAAAAGCTAAAACTGGTTGACGGGTATAGCAATTTTTCCGGTAAATATTCGCCATTTCAGATAGTCATCATTGCCTCTCTCGTCCAAGCCGAAGGTGACCCGACCGATTTTGGGAAAGTCGCGCAAACTATTTATAACCGTTTGAAACTTGGTATGCCATTACAGATTGATGCATCGGTTTCATATGCATTGAATCTGCGCAGCAACCTACGGGTTTCGCTCAAACAATTGGAAACGCCAAGTAAGTACAACACCTATAAATATCGCGGTTTGCCGATTGGTCCGATTTGTAATCCTGGAGAGCAAGCGCTTAGTGCCGCAATCAATCCAACTGCTGGGGATTGGCTTTACTATGTAACTGTAAAACCTGGAGATACCAGATTTACTAATAACTATTCCGAGTTTTTGTCTTGGCGGACTGAATTTCAAAAGAATTATGCCGCCGGAGTATTTGGAAATAAGTAGTATCGGCAACATTAGAAATTCTTATAGAGGACCGGTGAATTAATGCTCAAAATGGCGGTACTGGGAAAGCCTATTTCTCACTCACTATCGCCAGTATTGCACCGACGTGCTTATGAAATTTTAAAAATTGATGCGCAATTCACCGCACATGAGATTGATGAAACAAATTACTTTGAGTTTTACCAAACCGCTCGAGATACTGGATGGCGTGGTTTAGCTTTGACTATGCCGCTAAAAGAAATTGCGCTCGGATTTGCAGACCGAATAGATCCTCTAGCAAAACAAATTAGATCTATAAATACAATTATTTTCGAATCAACTGGCAGCATTGGATTATCTACTGACATGTTGGCATTTAAGAATCTACTCAAACCATATTTTGGAAAGAAGATTGCAATATTGGGTGCCGGGGGCACAGCCAGAGCGGCAATTGGTGCACTAAATGGAACTAATACTCAGGTAACGGTATTAACTCGAAGCACTATCAGGCACGATCAACTTCATAATGCGGCTCATAATCTAGATTTAGATTTCATGTCATGGTCAGGATTTGAAGAGGTACAAGATCGCGATTTAATTATTTCCACGACTCCTGCCGGTGCTACTGATGGCTTGAATTTGTTAACCACTTCAGCAGATTTTTTTGAAGTTACTTACCACCCGTGGCCGACCGAATTAGCAAAGCGTTATCAAAACCTTGGCCGCTTGGTAATTGGCGGTTTGACTTTGCTGGTGGAACAAGCGCTCTATCAAATTCAGTACTTTGCCGCGGCACAATTGCCGCAAAATAAATTGACCGGCGAGCAATTTGATCAGTTACGGATTGAACTCACTGAAGCCGGTCGCACCGCAATCGGCAAATAATTCGCTGCAGATTGAAGTTATTAAGGCAGCGAGTTTTTCACCGAACTAGTTGATGTAACCATCTAGGTTTGAAAAACCAAAGTATGAATGCCCAGTGTTTTTACTGGCAATTAACTGTTTACAACTTTTGATTTTATTGAAGATAGCCGCCAGCGATGTGCGAAAGAAATCAATATATTTAATTGATTTAATCATTTTCTTTTGGCTAGTAATTATTGAATCAACAATATTTAGTTC
>CALMJB010000067.1 GCA_937864205.1 uncultured Actinomycetes bacterium
GTTGCTAAAGTTTTTAATAAATTTTTCTTATTTGGGATGCTGGCTTCATCAAGTGGTTGGGTGTAGCCCAGTGAAACCCACTTTGCTGCCATCCAATCGGTCAGAGTCACTAAGTCATAACCGATATCTTTTTTAAGTGCTAACTGATCTTTTACTTTTCCAAAGAATTCCGCGTTGTCATTGATATCTTCTTTATAGGAAACATCTATCCCCGATTGAGATTTGAAATCTTCTAATGTTGGATATTTCTTAGTATTTGAATCGTAATCAAGATACAAAGTCCAGTTTGCCCAACGCAGTGAATTTGCTGCTGCTTTTTTTGAACCGCCACTACTACACGCACTTAGCGCGACCGCTGCTCCGACTCCACCGACTCCTGCTAATACAGATCTTCGGGAGAGAGATTTCTTAACAAATTTCTTTACTTCTTCTGGAATTGAATTATCGGCAGCGAATTTCTGGCTGTTCATATCACCAAACTTTCTATTCATCGAAGTCAGCGCTTCGAGCTCGGGTTAATAAATTTCAATCTGCAGAGGAAGTGGGCAAAATCCTAGACCCGAGATGGCTCGGGTTGGAACATTTTCAAGAAATATTTTTTGCTAAATTTTTTGCTGAGAATTTAAGCGTTTAGGTTGCTCATTACATGCTTTACTCGGGTGTAATCCTCAAACCCATATTGAGATAGGTCTTTTCCAACCCCAGAGTGCTTGAACCCGCCATGAGGCATCTCGGCGACCAGTGGAATATGAGTATTAATCCAAACGCAACCAAAATCAAAGGCTTTGGCCATCCGCATCGCTCGACCATGATCTTTGGTCCAGACCGATGAAGCTAATCCGTATTCGACCCCATTCGCCATTTCTACCGCCTGGGCTTCATCTTGAAATTTCTGCACTGTTATTACCGGACCGAAAATTTCCGACTGAATCATCTCGTCATCTTGTTTTAAATCTGCCACCACAGTTGGGGCAAAGAAAAATCCTGGTCGATCTAATTGCGTACCGCCTGCGACTACTCGAGCATGGGCTGGTTTACGTTCAAAGAAACCTTTCAATCTATTTAATTGATTTGCATTATTTACTGGCCCAACTATTACCTCTTCATTTGGCAAACCAACTGCAATCTTTGATTTTGCTTGTTCAGCAAGTAACTTCACAAAATCTTCATAAGCACCGGCTTCAACCATCACACGGGTAGCCGCGGTGCAATCTTGTCCGGCATTGAAATATCCCGCCAGTGCAATCGCTTCAGCTGCGGCTTGCAGATTTGCATCATCAAAAACAACTACCGGAGCTTTGCCACCTAATTCCAAATGCACTTTCTTAAGATCATTTGCAGCAGTTTTCGCTACTTCAATGCCGGCGCGAACTGAACCGGTAATTGAAACCAATGCCGGAACTTTATGTTCTACCAATAATCTGCCGGTATCGCGATCTCCGCAGACAATATTTATTACCCCAGCTGGTAAAAACTCATTCATAATTTCCGCCATAAATAAAGTTGATGCCGGCGTAGTGTCACTTGGTTTTAAAACAACGGTATTTCCAGCTGCAATCGCGGGTGCCCATTTCCAAACCGCCATCATCATCGGGTAATTCCACGGAGTCACTTGTGCGCAAACCCCTAATGGTTCACGTCTAATAAAACTGGTCATACCTTTCATATATTCACCAGCAGAGCGACCCTCTAAATTTCGGGCGGCGCCAGCAAAGAAACGAATTTGATCTAACATTGGCGGAATCTCTTCGCTCTTAGTTAAAGCAATTGGTTTGCCACAATTTTCCACTTCAATTGCAATTAATTCATCAGCTCTTGCTTCTAGTGCATCGGCAATTTTTAAAAGTGCGCGTTGTCGCTCGCTGGGAGTGGAATCTCGCCAAATTAAGAATGCATCTGCGGCAGATTTCATCGCTAAATTAACATCATCAATGTTTGATACTGGTGCGGTCGCGAAAACTTTTCCAGTAGCCGGATTAATTAATTCGCTGGTTTTTCCAGATTTGGAAGCGACATATTTTCCATTAATGAAATTCTGTAAGTTCTTCATAAATTTTATTTCTCCTGAGCAGAGATTACTTCGGATGCAGCCAATTGACCACAGGCACCATCAATTTCTCTACCTCGGGTATCGCGCACCGTTACCGCAACGTTATAACTTTCTAAGGTTCTAACAAAAGCTCGTTCATCTTCTGGGCGAGATGCGGTCCATTTAGATCCGGGTGTTGGGTTTAGCGGAATCAAATTGACGTGCGCATTTCTATTTTTTAACAATTTACCAAGTAAATCTGCCCGCCACTCTTGATCATTGATGTCTCGAATTAATGCATACTCAATTGAATACCGTCGACCAGTTGCCATTTCGTATTTATCAGCGGCTTGCAAAACTTCTTTAACTTTCCAGCGCAAATTTATTGGTACGAGGGTGTCGCGCAGTTCATCATCTGGAGTATGTAGCGAGATTGCTAATGTGACTGGAATCTTTTCAGCAATCAATCTTTCAATTCCATTTACCATTCCAACAGTTGAAAGAGTTACCGACCGAGCACTAATTCCTAATCCATCAGGTTGGGCTGTTGTTATGTTTCGAATCGTTTGCATAACCGCTTCATAATTTGCCATTGGCTCGCCCATTCCCATAAAAACCACATTTGATAATCGAGTACTGCCACCTGGTAATTCACCATTGAATGCTGAAGCTGCTGCCGCCACTACTTGGGCAGTTATTTCGGCGGCGGAAAGATTTCGAGTTAATCCACCTTGTCCGGTGGCACAAAATGGGCAACCCATTCCGCAACCGGCTTGAGATGAAATACATACCGTGGTGCGATCTGGATATTTCATCAGCACGCTTTCAACTAAGACCCCATCGTGTAATCGCCACAGATCTTTTCTAGTCATGCCGTTATCGCATTCAATTGAACGTACCTTGGTTAAAAGTTTTGGTAAAAGTTCGCTGGCTAAATTTGCCCGCAATTCTTTGGGGATATCACTGAAAGTTTGCACATCATCATTGAAATGTTCAAAGTAATGTGTGGCGATTTGATTTGCTCGAAAAGCTGGTAAACCTAACTGAGTTACTTTTTCTTTGCGCTCTACGGGATTTAAATCGGCAAAGTGAATCGGTGGTTTGTTCCGACTCATAGATACTTATTTATAAGCTCTAGCGCAAACCAAACTGTTGGTGCTACAAATAAAACCGAATCAATTCGATCTAATATGCCACCGTGTCCGGGCAGAAAATTTCCCATATCTTTTATTGTTAAATCTCGTTTCACCGCGCTTTCAATCAAATCTCCGCAGGTCGCACTTATTGTGGATGCTGCCCCCAGAATTAAACCCACCCAAACTGGTTGATGAAATACGTAATACATAATCAAACCGATTCCGATTAATTCCGCGAGTAATCCGCCAATCAAACCTTCCCATGATTTTTTTGGACTGATATGTGGCGCCAATTTATGTTTTCCAAATAAAACTCCAATGAAATAAGCAAAGGTGTCATTTAAGGCGACACATAAAACCAATAACAAAATGCGCTCTTGGCTATCTTTGTGATGGGCCAATAAAAGTATGAAGCCAGCCAAGAATGGCAAGTAAAAAGTGGCAAAGACTGCTGCCGTTGATCTGCGTATGAATTCAGATTGGGAAATTATCAAAATAAAAACTAACAAGATCGGAACGGTCATTCCGGTTGCAACTGATAAACCTTTGATTCCACCTTGCCAAGTTGCCGCCAACAAGACAACCGCAATCACCAACATCGCAATTGTTGGCAGTTCTATTCCGCCGGCTTTAAATGCTTTTGTTAATTCTCGCATCGCTAGCAAAATTGCAACCGAAATTAAGATTGCAAAGGTGAATGGTTCTACCGCCACGGTGCCAAACACCAAAGCCAACAAAATCACCGAAACAATGATTGATGGAATTAGTTTTCGTCCGGCGCGACGATTGATCGCCTCGTTCAACGAGTTTAAATCGGTCATGGTTAGACCTCGAGAAGTTCCGCTTCCTTATGTTTTAACATCTCATCGATTTTTCCGACATGATCTTGTGTGGTTTTCTCAAGCTCTTTTTCAGCGCGGGTTAAATCATCTTTACCGATTTTTCCATCTTTCTCTAGCTTCTCTAGAGTCTCTTTCGCGCTGCGACGAACTCCGCGCAATGCGACTCGAGCATCTTCGGCTTTTGCTTTTGCAACTTTTATGAACTCTTTGCGACGCTCTTCAGTTAGTTGCGGAAAAGTCACCCGAATAACAACGCCATCTGAACCTGGGTTTACCCCTAAATCAGAGTCACGAATTGATTTTTCAATTGCTGCGATTGCACCTTTGTCGTACGGAGTAATTAACGCCAATCTCGCTTCGGGAGTTTGAATTGAAGCTAATTGTGTCAGCGGTGTTCCAGTTCCGTAATAATCAACTATCAACTTAGAAAACATCGATGGATGTGCTCGGCCGGTGCGCACAGTTGCAAAATCCTCTTTAGCAGCATCAACTGCTTTGTTCATCTTTGCATTGGTCTCGCTCAACGTACTTTGCACATCTGCCATTTTGATTCACACTTTCCGTGAGGCACAAATAATTGAGTTCATCTTACTTGAAAACCGGTAAAAGCTTAATAACGAGCAGTTATTACGAAACTAGAGTGCCAACACTCTCGCCTTGCACGGCGCGTTTGATATTTCCTTTGTTTTTTAAATCAAAAACGATTATCGGCAGAGAATTTTCGCGACAAAGTGAAAACGCTGCAGCATCAGCAACCGCTAATGATTTACTTAATACCTCGTCGAAGGAAACTGTTTCATATTTTGTGGCAGATTTATCTTTTCTTGGATCAGCGCTGTAAACGCCATCGACACCACTTTTGGCAAGTAATAATGCTTGTGCACCAATTTCAAGTGCGCGTTGTGCAGCAACAGTGTCGGTTGTAAAGAATGGCATGCCAGCTCCGGCACCAAAAATAACAACTCGGCCCTTTTCTAAATGGCGAATAGAACGACGTGGCACATATGGTTCGGCAACTTGTCCCATTGCAATTGCAGTTTGTACCCGAGTATCAATGCCAATTTTTTCTAAGAAATCTTGCAACGCTAGACAGTTCATTACAGTGCCAAGCATTCCCATGTAATCAGCGCGGGCTCGTTCCATTCCGCGCTGTTGTAATTCCGCACCTCGGAAATAATTTCCGCCACCAACCACAATTGCGATTTGTGTTCCGGTTTTAACTACCTCGGCAATTTGCGATGCCACATCTGCAACAACATCGGGATCTACTCCGATGCCTTTTTCGCCACCAAATACCTCACCAGATAATTTCAAAAGCACTCGCTGATAACCCTTGCGTTTGCCTATCACTGGCGTTGGCTCCTTTACTGCCCTACTCGGAATCTGTGGAAAGCGTTGACTGCAGTTTTTGCTTCATCTGCAATTTGTTGCACCGTTTTCTTTGCATCTTTTGCAAATGCTTGCTCTAGTAAGGCTACCTCTTTAACAAAGCCAGTTACGCGACCTTCGATGATTTTCGAGATCGCCGCTTCAGGTTTGCCTTCATTGCGGGCAGTTTCTTCCGCTAACCGACGTTCCTTTTCAATTTCATCTGCCGGTACCGCTGAGCGATTTAAATACTTTGGCGCGAATGCAGCTATGTGTTGCGCGATGTCTCGACCGGCATCAACTGCAGCATTTTTTAATTGAACTAGTACGCCAACTTGCGGTGGTAAATCTGGAGAAGTTTTGTGTAAGTAAAGTGAAACCGGAGATCCGGTCAGCACAACAATTCGGCGAATTTCAATTTTCTCACCCAATGTTGCATTACCTTCATCAATTGTTTCGCGCACGGTTTTTCCGCTGGCTAATTTTGAATTTAAGAATTCATCAAGATTTGAAATCTTTGAAGAAACCAGATGATTAAGTAATTCATCGGCCAATGCTTGAAAACGATCACCTTTTGCCACGAAATCGGTTTCGCAATTTAGTTCTAGCATCGCGCCAAAATCACCTTCGGCTTTTGCAGTAACTAAACCATTTGAAGTGGAACGACCTTCACGTTTGGTCACACCTTTCAAACCTTTTACGCGAATTATTTCGACCGCTTTATCAAAATCGCCACCAGATTCATCGAGCGCTTTCTTGCAATCTAACATTCCGGCAGCGGTTACTTCGCGCAGGCGTTTTACATCATCAGCGGAATAAGCCACTTATGCACCGGTGCTTTCAGAGCTAGGTTGTGCGCCGAGAAGTTCTTTCTCCCAATCTGCCAATGGTTGTTCTGCAGTTGGTGAAGCCGATGCGGTATCAGCAAGTTGTGCCGCTTGTGCACTGCGTGCTTTTAATCCTTCAGCAATTGCATCGGTGATTACCCGAGTCAACAATTGAATGGAACGAATCGCATCATCGTTGCCAGGAATCTTAAAATCAACTTCATCTGGATCACAGTTTGTATCAAGAATTGCAATAACTGGAATACCTAATTTGCGTGCTTCGGTAACTGCGATGTATTCCTTTTTGGTATCAATCACCCAAATTGCCGCTGGCAATTTAGTCATGTTGCGAATTCCATCTAGGTTGCGATTTAACTTCTCGCGCTCGCGACGCAAAATCAAACTTTCTTTCTTGGTGATCAATTGATCATTTGAAGCTTCTAGAGCTTCTAATTCTTTTAAGCGAGTGATTCGCTTGAACACAGTTGGGAAGTTGGTCAACATTCCACCTAGCCAACGTTCGGTTACATAAGGCATGCCGACTCGAGCCGCTTGTTGCTTGATTGGCTCTTGTGCTTGTTTTTTTGTTCCAACAAATAACACATGGCCACCTTTTGCCACGGCATCTTTCACGAACTCGTACGCTTTTTCGATTAGCGCAAGTGATTGTTGGATATCGATGATGTAAATACCGTTGCGTTCCGTGAAGATGTATCTCTTCATCTTTGGATTCCAACGGCGGGTTTGATGCCCGAAATGAACTCCGCTATCGAGAAGTTCTCGCATTGTAATTACCGCCATGGCGGCACACTCCTTTTCGCACATTCGCAATTTTGCGAGTGTGCACTCGGTTATTGATCTGGCAATTTGTCAGATCGCTAGCATCTTGAACCGACCGATTTTCATCGGACCGAACAGGTTCATTAGTAGTTTTTTATTTTCAAAACTACTTAAGATGCGTGAAGTCACAAGTTTCCTTGTGCGAGGCGAAATCTTACCTGAATAAATTAAGTACTTTTACCGCGGTTATGCCCGCGGATGCGCTTGCTTATAAGCCTTTTGTAATCTTTCCGGAGATACATGGGTATAAATCTGCGTGGTTGCCAATGAAGCGTGCCCCAAAATTTCTTGCACAGTTCGCAAATCTGCGCCACCTTCTAATAAATGAGTTGCCGCAGAATGTCTTAATCCATGTGGTCCCATTTCAGCGCCAACCGCTTTCATCGCTTCGTAAACCACTTCTCTAACGGTGCGTTGATCGATTCGCTTTCCCCGCGCTCCTAAGAAAACTGCATTTTTAGATTGTAAATTTGCAAATTCATTTCGTGCATTCTGTAAATAATCTTGTATTGCTTTAATCGCCGGAATTCCCACCGGAACAACTCGTTGCCGATTTCCTTTACCAATCACACTCAATGTATTTCGACTCTGATCTATGTCTTCTAGATTTAAACCACATAATTCTGAAACTCGAATTCCGGATGCATATAAAACTTCAACAATCGCTAAATCTCTTTTGTTTACCGCAGTTGGCTCTTCTACTGACTTAACCTGCAAAGCTTCAATCACCTGCTTCGCTTCATCAACATTTAATACATCTGGCAAGGTTCGCTGAGACTTTGGAATCGAAAGTTCTGCACCGAAATCGCGTTCAATCCAGCCACTAGCACTTGCCCAATGCGTAAATGCCCGAATCGAAACTATTCGGCGAATCATGGTGGCCCGCGAAATTCCCACACTCTGCAAATTAGCCAGCCAAGAACGCAGGTGCTCTACCTGCAGATTCTTAAACTCATCTATTCCTAATTTTTCTAAGTGCAACAAAAATGAATTCAAATCAGCAACGTAACCACGAACCGAGTTTTCAGAGAGATTTCTTTCCAGCACTAAATACTCTTGGTATTTATCCACTAATTCATTGGCCACGCCAAGAGATTACTACCCAACTTTGTTTTGAGTCAGTTCCTTGCGCCCGGAAATCCCTAATTTAGAGAAGACAATCATCGTTTCTTGCTTAACCAAAGATGGCGAATAACCTATTTTGTCAGCAATCGCTTCGTTTGTTAACCCTTGTTTCATCAACTCAGCAATCTCCCGTTGACGACTCGTCAATGGTTTGCCATGCAAATCACCAATTTCTAATGAAACTTTTCCGATTCTTGAAAAATATATTTGTAAAAGTGATTGTAGGTTCATATAGAAGTATTCATCACCTTCAACAAACTTTGAATATCTGCCCAATTGCAGAATGTAGTTTTCGTTAATTGGAATTGTGACCTGTGAAATCCAAGGATGTTCAATCGGATCTTTTTTAAGTGCTGGATATTTTTGGTAATAATCCTCAGAATAAGTCTCTTGAATGATTCGATTTTCAATGATTGATCGTCCAGATGGCCTTGCAGATTCGATTGGGAACTCTTTGCCAACTCGACATTCTTGATCTTTAAATCCATGTGCAGTTTCGACTCTAATTTTCTTATTTCCCAAAATTCTGCCGAAGTAAACCCGTGAGACTTCGCCACTTACACAATGGTTGTTGCTTAGAAATTGCGTTAAATAATCAAGAGTCGGCCGAGTCGCAAGAATTTGAGTTATCTCAAGTAACTTTTGTAAATGCAGACTCATTTTTTTACAAATAAACCTTCGCTTACTTTTTTAAATACTGAAAACAAAATCTAGAGAAAGAGTATGCCCCCCCCCCCGTAATAAACGGTCAACTGACTGGTCAGGAGTGTTTACGGTTTACGGCCAAGGCGTAATAAACCAAAAGTAACTGCATCATCTAATGCCATTGCTGAAGCAGCAATAACATTTTCATGAACTCCGACCGTGCTCCATTCGCCATTGCCATCGCTAGTTTCGACCAAAACTCTTGTGACAGCGCCAGTTCCTAATCTTCCTTCCAAAATTCTTACTTTGTAATCAGTGAGCTCTAATTTTTTCAACTCTGGGTAAAACTTTTCTAAACCTTTTCGCAAGGCATTATCAATTGCATTAACTGGACCATTTCCTTCACCTTCTGAATGAAAAACTTCACCACGAGCCGATACTTTTACAGATGCTCGGGAAGTTACCTGACCATTTACCCCTTGATGAACTGTGGTTTGCCAATCTTCAATTTTGAAAAATGATGGGCGCTTGCCATCGATTTCAGTGCGCAGCAACAATTCAAAGGAAGCATCTGCAGCTTCAAAAGTAAAACCTTTACCTTCTAGTTCTTTTACTTTCTCAACTACCCGACCGATTAACTCTTTATCGCCACCTAAATCAATGCCTAACTCTTGCGACTTTAATTCAACCGATGCTCGACCAGCCATCTCTGAAACCAACATTCGCATATCGTTTCCGACTGTTTCTGGATCTTCATGTTGATACATAGCTGGATCAATTTTTATTGCGCTGGCGTGCAATCCAGCTTTGTGAGTGAATGCTGAAACTCCGACATATGGTTGGCGCGCACTGGGCGCAACGTTTGTAACTTCGGCAACGGCGTGCGAAATTCGAAATGCTTCCTGTAATTTTCCAGCCGGTAATACTGGTTTATCTTTCTTCAACTCTAAATTTGCAATTATTGAAACTAAATCTGCATTTCCAGTTCGTTCGCCATATCCATTTAATGTGCCCTGCACATGCGTAACCCCGGCAGAAACAGCCGCGAGCGAATTTGCCACGGCACAACCGGTGTCGTTGTGACAATGAATTCCCAACCTGGCTTTAGATTTACCAATCACTTCATTAACAATTTGCGAAAGTTGATCAGGCAGCATTCCGCCATTGGTATCGCAGAGAGCAACAACATCTGCACCGGCTGACATTGCAGCGTTAACCACTTCAATTGCATAATTTTTATTGAATAAAAAGCCATCAAAAAAATGTTCGGCATCTAGAAAAACTCGTTGTCCACCTTCACGTAAGAATTTGATGGAATCGGTGATCATCTTTAGGTTTTCATCAAGATCAGTCTTCAATGCTTTTTCAACATGTCGAGCATCGCTTTTTGCAACTAATGTGACAACTGGTGCGGCTGAATCTTGCAATGCCCGAAGCAATGCATCGTCGGCCGCTTTCACATTTGCTCTGCGGGTTGCACCAAATGCCACAAAGGTTGCGTTCTTTAATTTAAGTTCAGTCTGAGCGAGTTTGAAAAATTCTGTGTCCTTTGGATTCGCGCCTGGCCAACCGCCTTCAATGAATCCGACCCCTAAATCATCTAAGTGCCGAGCAATTGTTAACTTGTCATGAAC
>CALMJB010000068.1 GCA_937864205.1 uncultured Actinomycetes bacterium
TATCCAATCCAAACCAAGGTTGATTTGTCTGATGAACAACATATTGCAGATTTGATTCGCGAAGCGGCCATCGAGAAACTCTATGAAGAATTGCCGCATTCGGTGATGGTGCAGGTTGATGAGATTGCCGGCAGAAAAGATAAAGATCTAACCAAAATTTTTGCCAGTCTCTATGTCGAACGAGATAGCCAAAAGGGAATAGTGATTGGTCCGAAAGGTGAGCGCCTAAAGGAGATTGGCACAAAAGCGCGCGGAGAAATTGAAACTTACTTAGGTAAAAAGGTTTATTTAAGGTTACAGGTAAAAGTTGCTAGCAATTGGCAGCAAGATCCTAAAATGCTACAAAAATTAGGGTTTACGCAACCGGTTTCCGACTAGCAAAATAAGAACCAATTAAAACAAGTGGCAAGCCAATTACTATTCCTAAAGTAATAGGTTCAGAAAGAATAATTATTCCTAGCACAACCGCAACTGCGGTATTTAAATAAGTAACCAATGAGGCCCTCGGTGGACCAATCTCAGCGATAACTTTAAAGAACATCGTGAATGCCAGTGCCGTACACAAAATTCCTAAACCAAGCACCGAGAAAATAACTTCAATACTTGGCAATTGAGTAGGACGTTGGGCAATTGCAAAAGGTGCAAAAACCACCGAAGTGATGATCATGGCCCAAGTGTTTAAAGCTAATCCGGGTACTTCTGGAATTCGGCGATTGACCATGTTGATTGCATAGGCATATCCGATTGATGCAATTAAAACCATGCCGATTGAGATTAAATCTGATGAACCCGTAATTGATTCCAACCCAACCACTGCAACAACTCCAATAAAACCGACAATTAAGCCAAATAATCTGGATTTATGCCAGACACTTTTATCGCCAAAAATAGATGCCAAGATGGCCGCCCAAATTGGAGTGGTGGCAATTAATAGCCCAGTTAAACCAGAATTTATCTTTTGTTCGGCGTGAGTAATTAGGTACCAAGGTCCAACTAATTCGCAAACTGAATAAAGTAAGAGAAATGGCCAACGTTTGATTGGTAGCCAAAAAATTCCGCGCTTGATTGCAAGGGGAGCTAATAAAATTGCACCAATCAAAGTTCGAGCGATAACTATCACCGAAGGTTCAAGTTCGCCCACGGCGACTTTCAAAAATAAATAGGGGATTCCCCAGAGAAATCCAACTATTCCAAAATTAATCCAGCCAGTTTTACTCATCTATCGAGAATTCATAACCTGATTAATCAAGTTTGCGCAATCTTCATGCAATTTAATTGAATCATCGGTAACTGTAGCTAGATTAAAAAAGCCATGTATTTGACCAGGGTAATCTTTATAAATAACCGGAATATCGGCAGATTTCAAAAGTTGGGCAAAGTTTTTGCCATCATCGACCAGCGGATCATTTTCAGCGGTCAAAATTATTGTCGGTGGCAGATTTCTAAAATCTTTTGCAAGAGCTGGTACCGCTAGTGGATTTTTCCGATCTGCCGGATTTGGTAAGTATGTATTCCAGTACCAACGCATCGCTTCGGTATCTAGGTTAAAACCAACTGCAAATTTCTTAGCGCTCTCGAAGTTCATCTCAAAATCAAGACATGGGTAAATAAGTAGTTGGAATGCCAAGTTACCCAGTTTTGTATCTCGATTTTTTAGCGCTACCGCAGCCGCTAAATTGCCACCGGCGCTATCGCCACCAACCCCAATTTTGTTTGGATTTATGTTGAGCGATTTGGCATTTTGAAAAACCCATTTCAATGTTGCAAAACAATCATCAAATGGCACCGGGAAGGGATGTTCTGGCGCTTTCTGATACTGCACTGCAATAATCGTGATTTGACCAATATTTGAAATGTTTCGAAGTGCGAATTCGTATGTATCTAAATGGTTTGTCGCCCAACCACCGCCGTGAAAGTAAACCAACACCGGATTTTCACT
>CALMJB010000069.1 GCA_937864205.1 uncultured Actinomycetes bacterium
ACGAAGTCCTCGGATAACAGTTTTGCCTGCAAGGGGAAGGCAGGCAAAAAATGCGCCCGGGGGCTTCGCTTATTTCAACCGCGATATCACCCGTCTGGTGAATCTCTAGTTCAACCCGCTTAAATCATCCGGAACTGTTGTGCTATTTAGAAAACTCTCAACATCTTCAAAGATATTGGTTTTGTTATTTACTGGCGATGGCAAAAATGCCGGATCTTCCCAACGTTGATCGCGGCCGGAATTGCCACGCAACTTCTTCACCTCATGCCAAAAGAATGCTGCTTCGCGAGCCTTTCTTGGTGAAATTTCCAATCCCAATAATGTTGCAAACAATTGTGAAACTGGAGAATTAGTTGCCCTTTTACGACGAGAGTTTTCAATCAGCGCGCTAAAGGATGGAATTCGATCTTTCGCCACTTGCGAAACTACGTGATCAATCCAACCTTCAATTAAAGCCAAAATAGTTTCTAATTTAAGTAACGCAATTTCTTGTGCGGCAGTTTGTTCTGGCGTAAATAATCCATTATTTAAAGCGATGGTAAAACTTTGTGGGTTATTAAAATCAAAATTGCCAGAGCTCATCGCTTCTTCGGCTTGACGTTGAATTGATTCCACATCAATCCTGATGCCATTGCCATAAGTGGTGATGGCGTCGCGAATGTAATTTGCTAACCAGGGATTATGGGCAAATAACCGGGCGGCGCTGACTTCGCGCAGTGCCAGATAAATCTGAATTTCCTTTTCCGGTAGACCTAATCCATCTCCCCAAGCTTGCACGTTCTGTGCCAACAGGTGTGAGGTCGGAGCAGGGAAAAGCGGAATCGCAACATCGTGAGATCCAGTCAAGGTTTTTGCCAGTTGCCCAATTGATTGACCTAATTGAGTAGCAATTAATGAACCCATAAAAGATTTCAAAATATTGGTCAACATCTGTTGCATGACATTTTGTTGATTTGGATCAATATTTGGATTGTTTATATTTGCAGGATTGATTGCTTGTAATGGTAACTGTGGGTTTGGACCAGAAATTACTTTTGCTAATGCTTCTGCCATTCCTTCTGCTAATGGCTCAAACATTTTTTGCCAGCCTATTAAAGAGTTCTCGATCCAATCGCGCATATTCCAAGCCGGATTTGAATTAGTTAGCGATGCTGGAAAAATTATTTCTGGATCTAGCCAAAGGTTTGCGATATCAATCGCTTCCTTCATATCTTTTTGTTGATTTGTGCCAATCGGTGAACCGTCACCACAAACTTCTCGGGCGATTTTTCGAACCGTTTCAGTCGCAATTAATTGTGCGCCGGCTTGACCGGGGGCAAGGTTTGTACCGGCTAAACCAAACTGTTGACCGAATTGATTACCAAATTGTTGTGAGAATTGTTGGCTAAATTGTTGGGTGAAGTTTCGTAACATTTTTTCAAAATCAGGTTGACCATTCGGTTCATTTTTTGAAGGATCATTGGAATCATCACGTGGCTCATCGTCACCACCATTATTTGGACCAAAACCGAAAGACATTTTTCTCCGATATAACCTTTATATAATCTCTAATAAATCCTTGGTACTGCTTGATACTTACTTGATTCTTGCTTGATACCTACTTGATTCTTTCTTGATACCCAATTGACTCTAGATAAAAGAGTAAACCCCGAAGCTTGAGAAATTCTTCCCGATTCTAAGATGATTCTTTCGCCACACACTTATACAATCTACGCATGAGTTCATCTGCATCGGCCCTAATCTGGTGGGTTATCCCACTTGTGGCAGTGATGATCTCAATTGGGTATGTAATTTGGGTCAGCAAGTTCCAAGAAAAATATGAGAATGAGACTTCGCGCTCGGTCGATAAATTTCAAAGGTTTCAAAAATCTTTGGCCGCTCAGCAAGATAAGAAGTAGCACCTACCCATCGGGCTTATCCGATACGCAATTTTCAGGTCGAATTCAAACCAATCGACCCAAGTTTTGGTCCACGCTTTTTAGTTACCCATTTGAACTAACCGCTACTAATTCAAATAGTGGCAGATTTGGCCGCCGGGTTTTCTTAGGTTTGCTCACTATCGCGCTACTTGCACCCGCGCCTTTTGTAATCATCACGCCAGGCGAACCGGAAAATGTCTTGGAAAAAACCATAAAAATTTCCGGTGCAACCACTTATCCAACCACTGGAAAACTTTCATTGACTTCAGTTTTGGTAAGTAATCCAGATGTTTATTTGCCCGGAGCTGCCATCTTGTGGGTGTGGGCGCGCGGCAATGAAGCGGTGTTGCCACGAATCGATATTTATGGCGATGGCGAAACCAGCGCCGATGCAATAGCCGCAGGCCAATCCCAAATGCGTGATTCGCAGGCTAACGCAACGCAAGCTGCCCTCAATTATCTTGGGTATAAAGGTGAAAGCAAGATATTAGTTGGAACGATTAATCCACTTTCAAATGCCAAAGGAATTTTGCAAACCGGAGATCAATTAATTGCCATAGACAATCAAGCGGTTTCATCAGCTGATCAAATTGCCAAACTTATTTCTAGTAAGAAAGTAACGGATTCAGTGCAAATTAAATTCATCAATAAATCCGGCGAAACTATCGAAAAATCAATCAAATTAATTTCTCGGCCAGATAAAAGCGCGTTTATCGGAATCACATTAGAAAATAATGTGACTTACCCCGTTAAAGTTTCAGTGGATATTGAAAATACTGGTGGACCAAGTGGCGGATTAATTTTTGCCCTAGGAATAATTGAAAAGTTAACTCCAGAAAATTTTGTTAATGGGCGAAACATTGCCGGCACTGGCACGATTGGTCCAACGGGAGAAGTTGGGCCAATCGGTGGAATCATGGAAAAAATCGCTGGTGCCAAATCTGCCGGTGTAAAGATTTTCTTAGCGCCGGCTGAGAACTGCGCAGATATTTACGATGTTCCAGCAGGCATAACTGTCGCCCCAGTTAATACTTTAAAAGAGGCTTTAGATGTGTTGCGCCAGTCTCAAAATTCTGGTTATAAGTTCCCGACCTGCGACAGATAGGCTTTCGCCGTTATGAGCATCTTTGGAAACTCCGGCGGAAATAATCCATTTGATCGTCCGCTAAATAATCCATTTGGTGGATTTGGTCGAAAACGCGAAGCCGGTTCCCGTCGCGTGAGTCCGTTAACCATCACAGCGGTAATAGTTGTTGTGCTCTTCTTAATTTTGGTTTCACTCTCTGGTTTTTACGCCGACATTTTGTGGTTTAAGTCAGTTGGATTTTTGAAAGTTTGGCAGACCATTTTGTTCACGCAGATTGCGTTATTTATTGGATTTGGTTTTGTAACTTCGGCAATCGTCACCGGAAATATTTGGTTTGCATATCGAAAGCGACCAATTTATGTTCCGGTTGCAGTTGAAGCTGACAATCTAGATCGCTATCGCACCACGCTCGAACCAATCAAGCGAATTGTCACACTCGGAATCTTTTTAGCACTCTTCTATTTTTCCGGAACCTCCGGAGCTAGATTGTGGTCAAACTGGTTGCAGTTTAGAAATTCGGCAGATTTCGGCGTCACCGATCCGCAATTCGGTAAAGATATTTCCTTCTACACATTTAAATTACCGATTTATCAAACTTTAATTGGTTGGGCGATTTCGACGGTGGTAATTTCAATAATTGCTTCCGCGATTGTGCATTACTTATATGGCGGATTACGACTTCAACTTCGCGATGAGCGCACGACTGTGTCCGCGCGAGTACAACTTTCCGTATTACTTGGAATTTTGGTTTCACTTAAAGCGGTGGCATATTGGTTTGATCGATACGCGCTTTCTTTGAAAGAGGGCAGATTAATCACCGGCCTGACTTATACCGAAGTCAATGCTGTGTTGCCGGCGAAATCGATTTTGGCCGCGATTGCAGTTATCTGTGCTCTGCTGTTCTTCGCCAGCATTTTCCGCAAATCTTGGTTGTTACCTTCTGCCGGGGTTGCTTTGATGGTTATATCTTCAGTTTTGCTCGCTGGTGTTTATCCAAGTGCAATTCAACAATTCCAAGTAAAACCAAATGAATCTGCCAAAGAGGCGCCATTTATCCAACGAAATATTGACGCAACGCGAACTGCATATGGAATCGATGGCGTAGAAATTAAGGATTACCAAGCCACGGTTTCGACCAGTGCGGGTCAATTAGCAAATGATGCCGCGACCATTTCAAATATCAGATTAATTGATCCAAATGTTGTATCTGCAACATTTAGACAATTACAACAGATCAAGCCCTATTACACATTTGCCGATTCATTAGATATCGATCGCTATAAAGTAAATGGCGTTTCCCGCGACATGGTGCTTGCAGTTCGGGAATTAAATTTGGCCGGAAATCCAAATCGAAACTGGATTAATGATCACTTGGTTTATACCCACGGATTTGGATTAGTCGGAGCATTTGGAAATACCCGCGACCCAGATGGCAAACCATTTTTCGTGGTAGGAGACATTCCACCAACTTCTGGCCTTGGAAACTTTGAGCCCCGTATTTATTTTGGCGAGAATGTTCCGGCGTACTCAATTGTGGGTGGAAACTCAAGCAATCCAACAGAATTTGATTATCCCGATGATAAATCTGCAAATGGTCAGAAAAATTACACATACACCGGAGATGGTGGTGTGCCAATTGGCTCATTATTAAATCGAATTGTGTTTGCACTTAAGTATCAAGAACAGCGAATCTTGCTGAGTAATTTAATCAACAGCAATTCGAAGATTTTATTTGAACGTCACCC
Organism: uncultured Actinomycetes bacterium; assembly: GCA_937864205.1. Lineage (GTDB taxonomy): Bacteria > Actinomycetota > Actinomycetes > Nanopelagicales > Nanopelagicaceae > CALMJB01. Next base: position 4,752 of record CALMJB010000069.1, read on the forward strand.
GCGTGATCGAGTTGCGAAAGTTGCGCCGTGGTTGACCCTAGATGGCGACCCATATCCGGCAGTGGTTGATGGAAAAATAACTTGGATAATTGATGGGTATACAACTTCCAACAGCTATCCAAACTCTCGCAAAGTTAATTTATCTGCTACCGGCGATGCTTTAACTAGCAGATCGACCGCGATAGCAGCATTAGATAATCGTTCTATCAATTACATTCGAAATTCTGTAAAAGCGACGGTAGATGCCTATAGTGGAAAAGTCACGTTGTATGCATGGGATGAAACTGATCCAGTTTTGAAAACTTGGAGCAAATCTTTCCCTGGCACAGTTCAACCAAAGAGTGCAATTTCGGCAGATTTACTTGACCATATTCGCTATCCAGAAGATATGTTCAGAGTGCAACGCGATATTTTAAGTGCGTACCATGTAAAAACTGCATCTGCCTTTTATGGCGGACAAGATTTTTGGCGGGTACCTCGAGATCCTTCAACATTTGGCGCAAACTCAGGAAATCAACCGCCGTACTATTTAACGTTGCAATTACCAGGTCAAGCAAAGCCAACTTTCTCGCTGACCACACCATTTGTTCCGCGCGGTGGCCGAGAGAACTTGTCAGCATTAGCAGTCGTAAATTCTGATTTCGGTCCTGATTACGGAAAAATTACTGTTTTACAACTGCCCAGATCTACAAATATTGCCGGGCCTTCTCAAGTAGCTTCGAACTTTGAAGCAAAACCTCAAGTCGCGCAAGCGTTATCACTTTTGCGACAAGGTGGATCTGATGTCGTACTTGGAAATTTATTAACTCTGCCAGTTGGTCAAGGTTTGTTGTATGTGCAACCAGTTTATGTGCGAGCGACATCTAATGCCGCGGCTTATCCACTTTTGCAAAAAATCTTGGTCTCATTTGGAGATCAGATTGGATTTGATGACACATTAAAAGGCGCGCTTGATCAAGTCTTTGGTGGAAACTCAGGTACTTCAGTTAACTCTGGTTCAACTGCAACTGGCACTGGCAATACAACCGCGACAAATAGTCAAGCGCTGCGTTCTGCAATTGCATCAGTACAACAGGCTTATAAGGATTACATTGCTGCCCAGAAAAATCTTGATGGTGCCGCTATGGATCGCGCGAGAGCAAGGTTGGAATCAGCACT
>CALMJB010000070.1 GCA_937864205.1 uncultured Actinomycetes bacterium
ACTTGGCGCTAAAGTGAAACTGATCGCGCCACCAACTTTAATGCCAGTCGGAATCAATGGTTGGCCGGTTGAGACAAATTTCTCTTTAGATTCAGCGATTTCTGAGTGTGATGTCATCATGATGTTGCGGATACAACTTGAACGAATGAATTCATCTTATTTTCCAAATGAACGGGAATACTCTCGAAATTATGGTCTAACAAAAAACCGCATGAAATTACTTAAACCAAATGCAATCATCATGCATCCTGGCCCGATGAATCGTGGGTTAGAAATATCTGCTGAGTGTGCCGACGATGTTAAATCGGTAATCGTCGACCAAGTAAAAAATGGTGTAAATATGCGCATGGCGGTTCTCTATCACTTACTTGGTGGTGCAAAAATCACCGATTCCGATGTTACAAATTTGGTTGATGCCAGTTTTGGAGCCAAAAATGTCTAAATATTTGATCAAGCAAGTTAAATTATTTGGTGAAGAAGTAGTTGATATTGAAATTTCTGGTGGAAAAATATCGCAAATTGCGAAAGAGATTTCCGAAACTGATTTTGACAGTTCAAAAATCATCAAAAGTAATAATGGAAAATCAAAAGTTGCCCTACCTGGATTTGTTGATCTGCACACACATCTACGCGAACCTGGTCGCGAGGACTCTGAAACAGTGGAAACCGCCAGTCGCGCCGCAATCAAAGGTGGCTTTACCGCTATCACTGCGATGGCAAATACAAATCCAGTCGCGGATAACGCAGGAGTTGTAGAGCAGGTATTACACCTAGGAAAACAATGCGGTTTAGTGGATGTTTATCCGATAGGTGCGGTCACTGTAGGTTTGCAAGGAGAAAAATTAGCCGAACTGCATGCCATGAATCAGTCAGCGGCAAAGGTGCAGATGTTTTCTGATGATGGAAAATGTGTACACGATCCATTATTAATGCGCCGAGCACTGGAATATGTAAAAAGTTTTGATGGTGTGATTGCGCAGCATGCGCAAGATCCGCGCCTAACTGAATCGGCACAGATGAATGAAGGAAAAATAAGTGCCAAACTTGGATTAGCGGGTTGGCCAGCGGTTGCTGAAGAGGCGATTATTGCTCGAGATATTCTGCTGGCCGAACATGTTGATTCCAGATTGCATATCTGCCATCTAAGTACCGCCGGCGGGATTGAATTAGTTAAGAAAGCGAAAGAGCGCGGATTAAAGGTGACCGCAGAAGTGACACCTCACCATCTGCTGTTAACTGAAGATTTAGCGGAAAGTTATAACCCGATTTACAAAGTTAACCCACCGCTGCGCACTAAAACCGATGTAATCGCGCTTCGCAATGCGGTAGCGAGTGGCGTGATTGACATCATCGCCACCGATCATGCGCCACACCCGCAAGAAGATAAAGATTGCGAATGGGCAGCGGCGGCATTTGGGATGCTAGGTTTGGAAACCGCTTTTTCAATCGCATATCAAGCACTAGTGCAAACCAAATTAATGAATTTAAAGCAGCTGTCAGAGGTAATGTCTAAAAATCCAGCAAAGATTGGTCGGTATAAAAATCAAGGCTTAGACATTAAAGTCGGAAACAGTGCAAACATAGTTTTAATAGATCTTGAAAATATATGGAAGGTTGACCCAGAAAATTTACAATCCAAAAGCAAAAATACTCCATACGCGGGAATGGAATTACCCGGCGTGATAACCGAAGTCTTTACCCACGGAATTCTCAAATTACAAGCCGGAAAGTTGTTAGTTGGATAATGACTAATCTCTTAAATCTAAATAGACCGACGGCATATTTAGTTTTAGATGATGGGCGAATTTTTGAGGGCAAAGCTTGGGCAAAGACCGGGGAAACTTTCGGCGAAGCGGTTTTTTCAACCGGCATGACTGGGTATCAAGAAACTTTAACTGATCCGTCGTATCACAAGCAGGTGGTGATAATGACTGCGCCACATATTGGCAACACCGGAGTAAATCGCGAAGATGAGGAATCAGATCGAATTTGGGTGGCCGGTTTTGTGGCTAGAAATCCTTCAACGATTGTTTCTAATTGGCGCAGTGAGAAAAATTTAGAACAACAATTAATCGAAGCTGGCGTAGTCGGAATTCAAGCGGTTGATACCAGGGCAATAACAAGGCATCTAAGAGATCGCGGCGCTATGCGAGTTGGCATTTTTTCTGATACCAAACTTACTCGAGAAGAGATGGTGGTTCGAGTTCGTAAAACTCCTTCGATGAGTGGATTATTTTTAGCCGACGAAGTTTCAACTCCTAAACCATATGTGGTAAAACCTAAATCCGGTCAACCAATTAAATTTAAAGTAGCCGCAATTGATTTAGGAATAAAAGCTGCGACACCTCGATCAATGGCGAAACTGGGAATCGAAGTGCATGTGTTGCCCCTGAAAAGTACTTTGAAAGAGATTTTGTCTATCAATCCAGACGGGGTTTTTCTATCAAATGGTCCGGGTGATCCGGCGACTATGGAAGCGACCGTCGCAATTGTCAGGGAGTTATTGTTAAAGCAAATTCCACTTTTTGGAATATGTTTTGGTCATCAAATTCTTGGTCGGGCTTTGGGTTTTGAAACTTACAAATTAGGTTTTGGACATCGTGGAATCAACCAACCAGTAAAAGATTTGCGAACTGGCAAAGTTGAAATCACCGCACACAATCACGGGTTTGCGGTAGCGGCTCCAAAAGATGCCGAATTCAAAACGGTTTATGGAAATGGAAAAGTTTCACACATTTGCCTCAATGATGGAGTAGTTGAGGGAATTGAAATGACTTCCACGCCCGCGTTTTCGGTGCAGTATCACCCAGAAGCAGCCGCCGGACCACATGATGCACATTATCTTTTCAAAAGATTTGCTGAACTTATGGAAAATCCAAAGCTCGATTTAGTTAGCGCGGTCGGCTAAATGCCAAAAGATTTATCCATAAAAAGTGTTTTGGTAATCGGTTCTGGACCAATCGTTATCGGGCAAGCCTGCGAGTTTGATTATTCCGGAACTCAAGCATGTCGAGTTTTACGGGCCGAAGGCGTGAAAGTAATTTTGATTAATTCAAATCCGGCCACGATTATGACTGACCCAGAGATGGCCGATCGCACTTACATTGAACCAATAACTCCTGAAGTTATTGAACGGATAATCGAAGTTGAAAAACCTGATGCGGTCTTAGCAACTCTCGGTGGGCAGACTGCGCTAAATGCTGCGATGGCTTTGCATGAGCGGGGAAGTTTTTCAAGGTTGGGAGTCAAATTAATTGGTGCAGATGTGGCAGCAATTAGACGTGGTGAAAATCGCGAACTGTTCAAAGAAATTGTGACTAAATCTGGTGGCGAAAATGCGAAATCAATAATTTGTCACACAATGGATGAGTGTTTTAAGGCGGCAAATTCGCTGAAGTATCCAGTTGTCGTAAGACCTTCCTTCACTATGGGTGGATTAGGTTCAGGAATTGCATTTAACGAGAGGGATTTAGAGGTAATTGCCGGCGCTGGATTACGACATTCACCCACCACCGAAGTTTTACTTGAAGAATCAATTCTTGGTTGGAAAGAGTTTGAACTAGAAGTTATGCGAGATTACAAAGATAACGTGGTAATTGTTTGTTCAATCGAAAATTTTGACCCAATGGGAATTCATACTGGTGACTCGATTACCGTCGCACCAGCGATGACATTAACCGATGTTGAATTCCAAAGACTGCGAGATTTAGCTATCAACATCATTCGAGAGGTAGGCGTTGAAACCGGTGGCTGCAATATTCAATTTGCAGTTAATCCAACCGATGGTCGAATCATCGTAATTGAAATGAATCCACGGGTTTCTAGATCTTCGGCGCTGGCATCTAAAGCAACTGGTTTTCCAATTGCAAAGATTGCAACTAAATTGGCAATTGGATATTCATTAGATGAAATTGAAAACGACATCACTAAATCGACGCCGGCATCATTTGAACCCACTTTGGATTATGTAGTTGTGAAAGTTCCTAGATTTGCCTTTGAAAAGTTTCCCGATGCCGATGCCAGATTAACCACCACAATGAAGAGCGTGGGCGAGGCAATGGCGATAGCCCGAACTTTTCCGCAAGCGTTGCAAAAAGCGGTGCGCAGTATCGAAAAATCTGGTTTTGATTTTAAGTTTGAGGTTTTAGATAAAACTGCACTTGAGCAAATCAAACAGAACATGAAAGTTCCAAATGAAATGCGATTGATTCAACTGCAGCAGGCGCTATTTTCAGGGTTGAGCGAAAATGAAGCATTTGAATTAACCAAAGTTGATCCGTGGTTCATAAATCAACTCAATCAAATCAATGAGATGGCTCGCGTAATTAAATCCGAAAGTGAAATTTCCTACAATTTAATACGGGCCGCGAAAGAGTTAGGTTTTTCCGACCGGCAAATTGCGAAAATTAGAATGATCAATTCAGAGTTAGTCACCGATTTTCGTAAAAAGAATTCCATCTCGCCAATTTATAAAGCGGTTGATACATGTGCTGGCGAATTCGCTGCCCTTACTCCGTATTACTACTCAAGTTACGATGAAGAGAATGAGGTTTTACCCCGCACAAAACCGGCGGTAATTATTTTAGGTAGCGGACCTAATCGCATCGGACAAGGAATTGAGTTTGATTATTCGTGCGTGCATGCGGCATTTGCGTTAAAAGCTGCTGGTTTTGAAACTGTGATGATTAATTGCAATCCGGAAACCGTATCTACCGACTATGACACCTCAGATCGACTTTATTTTGAACCATTGACCGTTGAAGATGTTTTAGAAGTTATTTACGCAGAACAAAAAGCGGGTGAGGTAATAGGCGTAATTACTCAATTGGGTGGACAAACCCCATTAGGTCTAGCCAGACCATTGCAGGAAGCTGGAATAAATTTGCTCGGAACTGCCGCTGATGCCATTGATCTAGCGGAGGAACGTGGCGCATTTGCCAAAATTTTGCAGAGCAATAATTTGCGCTCGCCAGAGTTTGGAATGGCAGATGATTTAACACAAGCCAAAGTAATTGCAGAAAAAATCGGATATCCAGTCTTAGTTAGACCTTCTTATGTTCTGGGTGGACGCGGCATGGAAATTGTCTATGACGAAAATACCTTAGGTGCATTTATCGCAGCCGCTACCCAAATCACTCCAAATCATCCAGTTCTGATTGATAAATTTTTAGATGAAGCCCTTGAGATCGATGTAGATGCATTATTTGATGGCAGCGAGCTATACCTTGGTGGGGTAATGCAACATATCGAAGAAGCCGGAGTTCATTCCGGAGATTCCGCCTGTGTATTGCCGGCTCAAAATCTAAATCGCGAGACCTTAAATGAGATCCGAAGTGCAACGGAATCAATTGCGAAATCAGTTGGGGTTAAAGGTTTAATAAATATTCAATTTGCAGTTACCACCACCACTCAAAGTGGCGAGCAAAAACTTTATGTATTAGAGGCAAATCCGCGCGCTTCTCGCACCGTTCCATTTGTTTCTAAGGCAACTGGTGTGCAGTTAGCAAAGGCGGCCGCATTGATTGCAGTTGGAAAATCTATTTCCGAATTAAGAGCTATGAAAATTCTGCCATCATCCGGTGATGGAATTGCTCACGGGGTTAGCGTAAAAGAGGCGGTCCTGCCTTGGAATCGTTTCCGGCGTACAGATGGAATCGGAGTTGATTCGGTTTTAGGGCCTGAAATGAAATCAACTGGTGAAGTAATGGGAATTGATCGTAATTTTGCAATTGCATATGCAAAAAGCCAGAGCGGGGCGTTTGGGGCATTGCCAAAATCTGGCGCTGTTTTTATCTCGCTCTCAGATCGTGATAAATCAGAGGGAATTTCATCGGCTAAATCACTGTCACAACTTGGATTTGCAATTTATGCGACAAAGGGAACGCACGATTTGTTATCAAAAAATGGCATCGC
>CALMJB010000071.1 GCA_937864205.1 uncultured Actinomycetes bacterium
TTGATTACAAAAAATTGACCAAAGAAAAAGGGCCGCCGAATCATCTGATTCGCCGGCCCCGAAGGTTTTTGGGCTTTTTATTTTTTAGCCTTTAACCATTTGCCTCCTTGGGCCTCGGGGTGCGAACCGATGTTGTATAGGTATAAAAACCCTTATCGGAGCGCTTGGTTGTGTACCAATTCCAATCATTAGCCTTTTTAAAGCTAATTGAATTGATCTCTGTAACCGATTTAAATGAATTGGTTGAACCGGTAAATGAGCATGACAATCTCACCGAGGTGAAAGTACGAACACGGGTAGGAACACCAGTGGGAACACAAGTGCGCTCACTCGGCTTATCAAGTACTGAGATTGAACTCATGGTTTAAGGGTAAAGCAGAGAGTGCGCAGGTCGCAAACTAATTAAATTCTCCGCACAGAATGGGCTAAATCCCTAAAACCTAAATCCCTCAAACCTAAATCCCTGAAAGGAAGGGGCTGCGCTCTCCGTAATATGTAATTACCAATTTCTTCACCGCTCTGGTTACCCCGACATAAAAAAGTCGCCGCTCTTCCGCGAGATCTTGTCCCATTGGAAGTACGCCATCGCTGACTCCAATTAAATAAATATATGGCCACTCTAATCCTTTAGCGGAATGCAAAGTTGCCAGAGTTATTCCCGGCAAAGTAGGTGGATTATTTTGCTCGGCTCGTTCAGTTAACTCTCTTAAGAATGTTCGCATAGAAGATTTTGGTTCATTTGCATTTAACTCTTGTGCCAGATTTAAGAAGGCATGTACAAAATCAGCATCGCCAAACGGCAGCAATAGTGCGCGCAAATCAGCTAACCAATCATTTATCTCAGATGGTAAAACTGATGCTTGTCGAATCTGACGAATCGCATCTTTGACATCGACTCGATCAAAAAATCTTTCGCTCATCTTTACCTGGGTTGGTAAATTTGCTTTGCTCAGTACCGATTGCATTAAATCTATTTGGGCATTGGTTCGGGCCAGCACTGCGATTTGATTTGGATTTATACCTTCGCCGATTAACTTGGTGATGTTTGCCAACACAAACTCTGCCTCTGACTTTGAATCTGAAAAGCCTTTTACATCGGGTTTTTCGCCATGATTGTTAACTGAGTGCAGTTGCGAGTCGGAAACTGCATCACCTGCGAAAATTCGATTTGCGACATGAATAATTTCTGGGGTGGATCGATAACCTCGACTTAGATAAAAAATTTGCGCATTGGGAAATCGTTTTGGAAAATTTTCTAAAAATGCGCTACTGGCTCCGGCGAATGAGTAAATAGTTTGAGCACTATCTCCCACCACACAAATTTCCTGCCGATTACCCAGCCATAGATCAAGTAAGCGTTGCTGCAAAGGCGAGACATCTTGATATTCGTCAACTGTGAAATATCGATATTGATCTCGAATTCTCTCTCGAGTTTGTCGATCCTCTTCCAACATCCCCACGGTCAACAACAAAACATCTTCAAAGTCAATCGCTCGCTCCTGCCGTTTTAAGGATTCGTAGCTTTCATAGATTTTGCTAACCAAATTCAGATTCTCTTGATTGCTTCGCTTGGAATTAAATTTTGGATTGCGTTGATACTTTTCCGAATATTCCAAATAATCTAGCGGTGAAATCTCCAGCACCTTTGCCCATTCAATTTCTCCCGCGATTTCCTTGAGATTATTTTGTTGGGCTGGAATTGGAACATCGGCTCGTTCGATTGCCTTTGATAAAAATCCAGTTTTACTAGTCAATAAATTTGGAAACTGTCCACCTAAAACCTGTGGCCAAAAATATAAAAGTTGTTTAAGGGCGGCACTATGAAATGTTCTGGCTGAAACTGCTGGAATTCCCAAGGAGCGCAACCTGGTTCTCATCTCACCGGCAGCTTTGGCAGTAAAAGTTAAGGCAAGCACTTTGGTGGAATCGGTAACGCCGGCGTTAATCGCATAAGCAATTCGATGAGTAATAACTCTGGTTTTTCCAGTGCCAGCTCCGGCAATTACACATACCGGACCGGTGATCGCTTTTACGATTGCTTGTTGATCAGAATCTAAATTCTCTAATACTTGGGCGGAATCAATCACCGCAAAGCTTCTCCACCCTTTAAATCTGCCGGATTCAAACCGCCACTTTCATACCATTTATCAATCATCGCGCGGGCTACTGAAATTCTGGGCGGCAATAACAATGTGCCATCTGAAATCGCGGCCGCAATTTGAGAACGATTAAACCAACGTACTTGTTCAATCTCGATTCCATCAGGCTTGGCATTTTCTGGTGCATCAGTAATTGCTTCAAACGCCACCATAAGTGAGGATGGAAATGGCCACGGTTGCGAACCAAGATATTTAATCTTTGAAACATAAACGCCAGCCTCTTCTTTTACCTCTCTAATTACACAGTTCTCAAATGATTCACCTGGTTCTACAAATCCAGCAAAAGTTGAGAAGCGATGTTGTGGCCATACCGATTGTCGACCAAGCAAAATTCGATCATCTTTATCTTTTACCAAAACGATAATCGCACAATCGGTGCGCGGATAATGCTCTGAATCATCTAGCTCACACTTACGGATTGCACCGGCGGATTTAACAACTGTGGCGGCACCACAAATTGAACAGCGCAGATGTTTCTCATGCCAGTTGGCTAAACCTTGTGCTTGAACCGCTAAACCAATCTCTCGTTCATCCAAATGTGATCCAAATTCCCGCAGAGTTGCAAATGAAATCGAATCGGTGGTTTCACCGGATGAAATCTGTTTTTGTTCAGGTGATAAATGACGTACAAAATAACTTTCGCCCGATATTTCTCCTAGGTAGTAATCGCGCTCTGATTCATAAGCACCTAATTGAGCGCCTTTAAAGAACTTTATGTTCTTAGCAAACTCATTTGGAATACCAACTTTCCCATTTTGAATAATCATGACCTGCGCAGTGGTAAATGCATTTTTTATGAAGGCATCATCAGTTCTTTTTTCTGCATTTCGATCAACTACTGAGCGTGATAACGGCAGATTCAATGGTTGCTCAGAGTTCATACGCAGACCCTACTAGCCTTTGCATTATGGCTAGAAGTCGAAAAAACTTGGAATCAATTGTGATTACTAGTTGGAATATTCTGCATGGACAATTGATTCCACCTAATCCACAAAATTCGACAAATTCTCCACAAAAATCTAAGCAGTTATTAACAAGTGCTGGTCAAAAATTGCAACAATCATTTTTAAGTTCTGGCACTGGCCGAGGCAAAGGTAGCGTGATTGCACTTCAAGAGTGCGACTTTAATCAACCAAGATCTGCAAAGTTAAATCAAGTGCAGTTAATTGGGCAGGGTGCAAAACTTAAGAATTGGTTTTTTGCCCCAACATTGATTGGCACTCCGGGTGAAAACTGGAAAAAAATTAAACAACCAATTGTGTTATCTAATTCAAATTTAGATTCAAATCTATATTTAAATGTAGGTTCAAATGTAGGTTCAAATGTGGATTTGAAAGATTTGCGCAAAAATAATTTATACGGAATCGGCTTTGCCACAGATTTGAAAGTAAAACAGGTACATATTAAGAAGTTAGGTAGATCTTTGATTGGCCTGCCATTGCTTTTTCCGGCAGATAAAGGGGGTAAGAATCGGGTTCAGCTAATTTATGTAAAAGATGAACCCCGCATCGCACTGGCACTTGAACTTGAAAATGGATTAACAATTATCAATACCCATTTATCTTTTGTGCCGTTTGTGAATTGGTTTCAATTGAATCGAATCTCAAGGTGGGCTAAAAAATTACCGGGCGAGAAAGTGTTGCTCGGCGATTTAAATCTACCGGCAAACCTTCCAAGCAAACTTAGTAGATGGCAATCTAGAGTCGATCAAAAAACCTACCCGGCTTGGAAACCGGGAATTCAATTTGATTACATAATGACCAGAAGAGCAAAAATTCAGAAAATCTTCACAAAATTTCAAGCTCAGGCGATCATTAAATTATCTGATCTGAAAATCAGCGACCATATTCCGATTAGCGCCAAAGTTGAATTTAAACCGAGGTCAACTTAGGTCTTTCAAAACCAAGTGCATCTTTCTTGATGGTGAAGATACTGATTAACTCATCACGCTTTTCTTTTGGCATCGAATAATTCGCCACTATTGATCCCCAACGATTTAGATCGCTTAATGTCCCGCACTTAGATAAATCTTCAAGTAGCGATACCCAAACACTTTCGGTGATTGGTTTTTTGACCTTTGAATTAATGGCATCGGTGGAAATAGCTTTTTGCATCTCTTCCCGACTTGGCCGTTTGCCTTTTGTGGCAAAACCTAAATTAGCCAGGCATCTTCCAATACTTGAAGTTTCACAGTTTTCACTGGCATTTGATCTATTTATGAAAGATGACCCTTCGATCTCGGTTGCATAACCAGTTGCTTGTGGTCTGTCATCGGTTTGATTTGTAAAGGCTTGCGATTTACAGATCCATTCAACTCGACCATCGGCACGTTCTACTCGTTGTAAATCGGTAATCAACCTGCCTTCGGGATATTTTTGCCAAAAGGCACGGATTCGATTTTCTACTGGTTCATACTCTTTGAGATTTAAATAACTCACCTTTCCTCATTCTGCGCCGGTCTGTGATTCAAAATCAACACCGGATAACTCTTTCGCCAAAACATTTGTCGGAGTTAATTCTCCCGACTTAAATGCATTAACGATCGCCTCGCGACCTGCAGAGGCAAACTTGGTGGAGACATAAGCGTCTCGTTGTTCGAAGGTTATGAAATCTAGAACTTCGCCGGTTTTTGAATAAATCGCTTTACCATCGACTAATTCAACTTGGCTTAAAATTAATTTACGGAAAGATTCGCGCACAGTTGCAATAATTTCATTTTGCCAATTTGCGCTTACCCAATCTAGAAAAGCTTTTTCATTTAACACCACAGCGCTAGCTTTAGGTTGCACCATTGAAACTTTGGAAATTTCTTCACCGGCAAAAACCGCTTTTGCGGAATCGGCGCCGACCTCTTCTAATCGCGCCATAAATTCAGCGCGTAATCGGTCTTTGGTTTCCTTTGCCGCATCGGCAATCACCGTTACCGCAGAGAGTTGTAGCGCCAACTCTTTCAAATTTAGGTTGCCGGTTGAGTTAGTTGTCGAATTTTCCATGCCCTAAGTAAATAGCATGGCACTGACAAACCAAGTGGTTACTGCTTTTGCGCCTCTAAATTGGCTTTCTTTGCCTTTGAGGTCAACCTCGCCCGCTCATTGTGATCTAGTACAACTTTTCGCACCCGCACCGTCTCGGGAGTTACTTCGACACATTCATCTTCGCGACAAAATTCCAGGGCTTGTTCCATATTCAATAATTTTGGAGGAATCAATCGCTCTAATTCATCGGCGGTTGCCGAGCGCATATTGGTCAACTTCTTTTCCCGCACCGCATTTACATCCATATCTTCTGGCCGAGAGTTTTCCCCGACCACCATTCCTTCATAAACCTCATCACCGACTTCAACAAATATTGAACCGCGCTCTTGCAATGCAAATAATGCATAAGAGGTTACTGAACCTGAGCGATCTGAAACCAGCGAACCAGTTGGTCTGGTGCGAATATCACCTTGCCACTCTTCATATCCATCAAAAACATGGTGCAAAAGTCCGGTGCCACGTGTTTCAGTTAAGAACTCAGTTCTAAATCCAATCAATCCACGGGCCGGAACTTTGTAATCCATGCGAATCCATCCGGTGCCATGGTTGACCATTTGTTCCATTCGACCTTTGCGCAATGCCATAAGTTGAGTAATAACGCCTAAGTAATCTTCCGGAGCGTCAATCGTTAGGCGCTCCATTGGTTCATGCAATTTTCCATTCACCAATTTGGTAACAACTTGTGGTTTTCCAACGGTTAATTCAAATCCTTCGCGGCGCATGATTTCCACCAACACTGCAAGTTGTAATTCGCCGCGGCCTTGGACTTCCCAAGTATCTGGCCGATCGGTTGGAAATAATCGCAACGAAACATTTCCAACTAACTCTGATTCCAATCTATTTTTCACTAACCTGGCGGTTAATTTAGAGCCACTTCTTCCGGCAATTGGTGAGGTGTTAATTCCTATTGTCATCGAAATCGAAGGTTCATCCACGGTTATTTTTGGCAATGCAATTGGATTTTCCGAATCAGCCAAAGTCTCACCTAATGTGATTGTTTCAATACCAGCCACTGCGATGATGTCGCCTGGGCCAGCGCTTTGCGCCGGAACTCTTTCTAATCCTTCCGTCATCAAAAGTTCGGAAATTTTTACTCGCTCAATTGAGCCATCATTTTTTATCCAGGCAACGGTCTGACCTTTTGCAATTTTTCCCTCATGCACTCGACAAAGTGCTAAGCGACCTAAATAAGGAGATGAATCAAGGTTTGTGACATGTGCTTGCAACGGTGCGCCGTCATGAAAAATTGGCGCCGGAATTGTTTTAAAAATGGTGTCAAATAAGACATCGAGATTTTCTTTATCTGGCATGCCACCATTTTCTGGTCGGTTTGTTGAAGCTTTACCGGCTTTTGCACTGGCATAAATAATTGGAAATTCAATCTGTTTTTCATCGGCATCAAGATCTAAGAACAACTCATAAGTTTCATCAACTACTTCAGCAATTCGCGCATCAGGTCTGTCAACTTTATTCACAACCAAAATTACTGGCAGATTCTTTTCAAGTGCTTTTCTAAGTACAAATCGAGTTTGTGGCAGTGGCCCTTCTGAGGCATCGACTAATAACAAAACTCCATCCACCATTTCGAGTCCGCGTTCGACCTCGCCACCAAAATCTGCGTGCCCTGGCGTATCAATGATGTTCACAATCTTGTCGCCCCGTTTTACCGCGGTGTTCTTTGCCAAAATCGTGATGCCTTTTTCGCGCTCGAGATCCATTGAATCCATAACGCGGTCTTTTCCTTCGGTCTGCTCTTTATGAGCTGCGAATGCTCCGGATTGCCACAACATCGCATCAACTAAAGTGGTTTTACCGTGATCTACGTGCGCGATGATGGCGATATTTCGTAATTCATCTCTAGTTAAAGACTTCAAATTCTTATTAACGGTATTAGTCGATTCCGTATTTAATTCAGACATTAAATTTAAACTCCACTACATCGCCATCTGCCATTACATAATCCTTGCCTTCAAGCCGAACTTTTCCATTTGCCTTTGCCGCATTCATTGAACCGGCATCAACCAAATCTTTAAATGAAACTATTTCTGCTTTGATGAATCCTCGTTGAAAATCTGTGTGAATGACACCTGCGGCCATTGGTGCGGTGTCTCCTTTGTGAATCGTCCAAGCCCGAGCCTCTTTTGGTCCGGCGGTTAAATAAGTTTGCAAACCTAGAGTGTTAAACCCAACGCGGGCTAAGGTTACTAATCCTGGCTCGGTAAGACCAATGCTCTTTAATAACTCTAATGCATCAGCTTCCGATAATTCCGCTAGCTCACTTTCCGTCTTTGCATCTAAGAAAATTGCTTCAGCCGGAGCGACAATTTTTGATAATTCAGTTCTTAAATTTTGATCAGATAACTCTGCCGCATCGACATTGAATACATAAAGAAATGGTTTTGCAGTCAACAATTGAAACTCTTTTATAGTGTCAAGATCTATTTTGCTAGTGCGAATCAATTTGCCTTGATTTAGATACTCTTGCGCCGCTTTGGCTGATGCTAAAACTGGCGCGCGATCTTTATTAGATTTGGCTTCTTTTTCAATTCGTGGAATCGCTTTTTCTAAAGTTTGTAAATCTGCTAAACATAATTCGGTATTTATAGTTTCAATATCTTTTTTTGGATCTACTACGCCATCAACATGCACCACATCGTTGTCTTTGAATACTCGAATGACTTGGCAAATTGCATCAGATTCCCGGATATTTGCCAGAAACTTATTTCCCAGCCCTGCACCTTCGGATGCACCTTTTACGATTCCGGCAATATCTACAAAAGAAACTGTCGCTGGAATTATTTGCTCTGATTGAAAAATCTTTGCCAAAGTCGCCAACCTTGAATCGGGAACACCCACGACTCCGATATTTGGTTCGATGGTGGCGAATGGATAATTTGCGGCCAGCACATTGTTCTTAGTCAATGCATTAAATAAGGTCGATTTACCTACGTTTGGCAGACCTACGATTCCGATAGACAGGCTCACGAGGGGTAGAGCCTACCTAGTGAATGTCAGACTCTAATGACACGATAGCCCTATGAGTCAATCAGTTCTACTACTTTTCATCTGCACAATTCTTGGAATCGCTGTGGGTTTACTTGTCGGTGCGGTATTTGGTTTCAAATACGGTACTAAGTCGCAATCAACTTTAAATACCGAGAAAAATTCCATAACTGAGGCTCTCGCCAACGAGCAAAAAAACAGTATCGAGTTAAAAACAAACTTAGCTAATCTCACTACCCAAATAAATACTTTGCAGGCTCAGGTAAACAACTCAAATCAATCAATTAATACCGTGAAAGACCGATTTGAAGTTCAACTTGAAACCATGAAAATTGATCAAAGTAGTTTGCTTGAAAAAACTACCAAACTTTCTGAAGCGCTCTCCAACAGCCAAGGTCGTGGTAAATATGGCGAGGCACAACTTGAAAATCTCTTGCAGAATGCCGGCTTAATCGAAGATGTTGATTACACCAGACAAAAATCCGATGTCGCTTCAGGTGGAAAACCAGATATCAAAATCTTGATGCCTGGTGGCTTAAATATCTTCATTGATTCAAAGTTTCCGTTCACAAAATATGATGAAGCAATCATCGAGAAAGATGCAGCCGCCAAAGCAGAATTAATGAAAGCTCATGCCGCCGACTTAAGAAAGCACATCGATGAGCTAGCAAAACGAAAATATGATGTGGCACCAGGTTCGGCAAATTTTGTAGTTATTTTCGCACCATTTGAATCAATTTTGGCAGAGGCATTAATTGCCGATCCAAAATTGTTAAATGATGCTTTTGCTAAGAAAGTTGTCGTTGCGCCACCTTCCAATATTTTGGCTTTACTTCGTACTATCAAAATGGGCTTTGAACAAAGTGCGCTGGCAAAAAATGCGGAAGATATCAAGGCAACTGCGGTAAAACTTGCCGATAAATTAATTTCCATGCATGAATCAATCACATCAGTAGGTATGAAATTAAATTCAACGGTGAAGGCTTACAACACCATGATTGGAACAGTCGGCACCGCAATCTCACCTGATTTAAAGAAGATGATGGCGCAAGGCTTACCTAATAAAGATGTCCCAAAACTTGGTTTGGTGGCCGACAATGTTCGCAGTATTGGTGGTAAAGAATCTAGATTTCTTGGCGATGATGAGATTTACGATGCCGAAGAGATTACAAATAAACGTGAAATAGGTAATGAGTGAAAAAAATAATCTCAGGTCCAGGCTTAACCAATCAAGGGGTAATTATTTTGCAATCGGTTCTTTTATTGATTGCGATGTTGATTGAAAATCTATTAAAGGGATCTTTTGGTTTAATCACCGGATTAATGATCTGGATCTGCTTTTTTGGTGCAATTTACCTGGGCCGAGCCGGTACAAGTTTTATGGCCGCGGTGACTCCGCCAATTGCATTGGTAGCAAATTCAATTTTGATTTTTACCACTTCAAACTTACTTAATTTCTCCATCAGCAAAGTAATTATTGAAACGATAGCGACATTGGCTGCTACTGCACCATATTTAATTTCCGGAGCAGCAATTGCTTGGTACTTCCATTTGAAGGTTAAACAAACTTAGTTAAGTTTTATTTACCGGCAGCGCGCAGATCTTTTCTAAGCTCAGGTGGAATCGCAAACAAAAGATGTTCCTCAGTTGCGGTCACAGTTTCAACATCTGAATAGCCTCGTTTGGCCAGCCAATCTAAGAGATCTGTAACTAATAGTTCTGGCACTGATGCGCCGCTAGTTACGCCAACTGTGAAGACATCTTTCAACCAATCTTCGGAAACTTCCTCGGCATAATCGATTAAATATGCATTTTTAGCGCCGTACTCTTTGGCAACTTCTACTAGTCGTACTGAGTTTGAGGAGTTTTTAGAACCAACTACCAAAACTAAATCTGCTTGCGGCGCAATTTGTTTTATTGCAACCTGTCGATTCTGAGTGGCATAACAGATGTCATCACTTGGTGGGTCAATCAAGTTTGGGAAACGTTCCCGCAATTTTGCAACCGTAGCTAAGGTTTCATCGACACTTAAAGTGGTTTGAGATAACCAAGCAACCTTGTTCTCATCCCGAACTTTTACTTTTGCCACATCGTCAAAACCATCAATTAAGTGAACATGCGATGGTGCTTCGCCAGCGGTACCTTCCACCTCTTCATGTCCTTCATGACCAATTAACAAAATGTCGTAATCATCTGCGGCAAACCGGCGGGCTTCTTGATG
>CALMJB010000072.1 GCA_937864205.1 uncultured Actinomycetes bacterium
TTGTACTTACCGCAATAACATTCCCAGTCACGAGTTGGTCCAAAAATCTTTTCATCAAACAAACCATCTTTTTCTGGTTTGAGTGTGCGGTAATTAATTGTCTCTGGCTTTTTGACCTCACCAAATGACCATTCGCGAATATTTTCGGTGGAGGCTAAACCGATTCTTAACTCATCAAAAAAGTTAACATCTAACATTTTTTCCTCACACTTCCTCTACGCTGCTAGGTTCGACGCGCGATAAGTTGATGCCCAACTCTTCTGCGGTCCGGAAAACTTCATCATCGGTGTCGCGCATTTCAATCGCTACACCTTCGGATGAGAGAACTTCTACATTCAAGCAAAGTGATTGCATTTCTTTTACTAGCACTTTGAATGATTCTGGAATTCCAGGTTCTGGAATGTTCTCGCCTTTTACAATCGCTTCATAAACTTTTACGCGACCTAAAACATCATCAGATTTAATTGTGAGCAACTCTTGTAATGTGTATGCAGCGCCATAAGCTTCCAGCGCCCAAACTTCCATTTCACCAAATCGTTGTCCACCAAATTGCGCTTTTCCACCCAATGGTTGTTGTGTGATCATTGAGTAAGGACCAGTTGAACGAGCGTGAATCTTGTCATCAACCAAGTGATGCAACTTCAAGATATACATATAACCAACCGAGATTGGTTCTTTGTAAGGTTCGCCAGTTCGGCCGTCAAATAATTTAGCTTTACCGTTTGGTCCGACTAAATGAATTCCATCTTTATTTGGCAAAGTTGAACCGAGCAAACCAACTAGCTCTTCCTCTTTCGCGCCATCAAACACCGGCGTTGCAACTTTGGTATTTGCTGGAGCAGATTCAAAACCACTAGCTTTCAATCCTTTTTGCCATTCCGCATTACCTTCTAATTTCCAACCAGTCTTTGCCGCCCAACCCAAATGAGTCTCTAAAACTTGACCAACATTCATTCGACCTGGCACACCGAGCGGATTGAGAATTACATCCACTGCAGTTCCATCGGCAAGGAATGGCATATCTTCAACTGGCAAAATCTTGGCGATCACACCTTTGTTTCCGTGACGACCAGCCAACTTGTCACCATCTTGAATCTTGCGCTTTTGTGCAACATAAACACGAACAACTTGATTTACGCCAGCGGCTAATTCAAATCCTTCTGAACTATCTTGAATTGTTACGCCAATAACTTTTCCAGATTCTCCGTGCGGAACCTTTAAAGAGGTATCGCGAACTTCGCGGGCTTTCTCACCAAAGATTGCGCGTAACAAACGCTCTTCTGGAGTTAATTCAGTTTCACCTTTTGGTGTTACTTTTCCAACCAAGATATCGCCCGGAACAACATCGGCACCGACTCGAATAATTCCGCGCTCATCTAGATCTGCAAGTACCTCTTCGGAAACATTTGGAATATCTCGGGTGATTTCCTCTGGACCTAATTTGGTATCACGAGCATCCACTTCATACTCTTCAATATGAATAGAAGTCAGCACATCATCTTGAACAAGTCGTTGTGACAAAATAATTGCATCTTCGTAGTTGTGGCCTTCCCATGACATGAACGCCACTAACAAATTCTTACCAAGTGCCATCTCACCTTTTTCAGTGGATGCACCATCGGCAATAACTTGTCCGGCTTCAATCTTGTCGCCAGCTGCAACAATTACTTTTTGATTGCGATTTGTGCCCTGATTTGATCTGGTGAATTTCTCAAGTTGATAAGTTTCGGTATTGCCATCTGATTCTTCAACGACAATCTGATCTGCACTTACCTCTTTAACAACGCCAGATTTCTTAGCAAGCAATACATCGCCAGCATCAATTGCGGCCCGAAATTCCATACCAGTTCCTACTAATGGAGATTCAGCTCGCACCAATGGAACTGCTTGACGCATCATGTTCGCACCCATCAATGCGCGGTTAGCGTCATCGTGTTCTAAGAATGGAATCATCGCGGTCGCTACCGAAACCATTTGTCGTGGTGAAACATCCATGTAATCAACTTCGGTCGCTGGAATGTATTCAACCGCGCCACCGCGACGACGAACGAGTACGCGATCTTCTGCAAATCGATTGTCATCGGTTAAAGGTGCATTTGCTTGCGCAATAACGTGTTCATCTTCTTCATCAGCAGTTAAATAATCGATGCGATCACTAACTTTTCCATCTGCTACTTTGCGATATGGAGTTTCGATGAATCCGAATGGAGTCACGCGTCCATAAGTTGCTAGCGATCCGATCAGACCAATGTTTGGACCTTCCGGAGTTTCAATCGGACACATGCGTCCGTAATGAGAAGGGTGCACATCTCGTACTTCGAATCCGGCGCGTTCGCGCGAAAGTCCACCTGGTCCAAGTGCAGATAAACGACGTTTGTGCGTCATTCCAGAAAGTGGATTGGTTTGATCCATGAATTGTGAAAGTTGAGATGTACCAAAGAACTCTTTGATTGATGCCACTACCGGGCGAATGTTGATCAAAGTTTGTGGAGTAATTGCCTCAACATCCTGAGTGGTCATACGTTCGCGAACAACACGTTCCATACGAGATAAACCGGTGCGAACTTGGTTTTGAATCAATTCACCAACGGTACGTAGGCGACGATTTCCAAAATGATCGATGTCATCGATTTCGACTCGAACCTCTTTGCCGTATTCCATAATTGCATCACCTTTGTGCAAATGCACTAGGTAACGAATTGAAGCGACAATGTCTTCGATGGTTAATAGCCCGCGACTTAATTCAAGTTCCATTCCAAGTTTCTTGTTGATCTTGAAACGTCCAACTTTTGCTAAGTCATAACGCTTTGGATTGAAATATAAGTTCTCAATTAAATTTTGTGCCGCCTCTTTAGTTGGTGGCTCACCTGGACGCAATTTGCGATAAATATCTAGCAAAGAATCATCTTGAGTTTCGACATTGTCTTTTTCAAGAGTTTGCCGCATTGATTCAAACTCACCAAATTGTTCGATAATTTGTTCGCTGGTCCAACCAAGTGCTTTTAAGAAAATTGTCACGGAAAGTTTACGTTTGCGATCGATGCGCACACCGACCATGTCTTTCTTATCAACTTCAAATTCCAGCCATGCACCACGGCTTGGAATTATTTTTGAGGTAAATACATCTTTATCAGAACCTTTTTCAATTGCCCGTTCAAAATAAACGCCGGGAGAGCGAACAAGTTGTGAAACAACTACACGTTCGGTTCCGTTGATTATGAAAGTTCCACGTGGAGTCATCAATGGGAAATCACCCATGAATACGGTTTGTGACTTTATTTCACCGGTGTTGTTGTTGGTGAATTCTGCGGTTACGAATAATGGCGCTGAATATGTAAGGTCGCGCTCTTTACATTCTGCTATCGAATACTTTGCTGGCTCGAATCTGTGGTCACGAAATGAAAGTGACATACCACCTTGAAAATCTTCAATTGGCGAAATCTCTTCAAAAATTTCCTCTAATCCAGATTGTTTTGGAACTTCACCTCGGTTGGATTTTTCCGCTTCCGATAAACGTGACTTCCAGGAATCATTTCCAAGTAACCAATCAAAACTTTCTAATTGAATTGATAATAAATTTGGAACTTCAAGTGGTTCCCGAATTTTTGCGAATGAGACGCGACGAGGCGCTTGTAATTTAACTTTTGCGGCCAACACTTCCTCCAGATGAACACGGCAACCAGACCAACAAATTTTGGCCGCTATATGCCGTAATTAATTGGATATGGAAAATGGATGAGGGGCGAGGGTACCCAAACCCAGGGTCTTTCGTCCAATTGAGCGATATTTCTAACTTATCTGACTTATCTGATTGTGCGTAAAAAATAACGCCCGGCTCCTGAAGGAGGTCGGGCGTTATACAACGCTATAAAACGTTATTTAAGTTTGAACTTACTTGATTGTGACCTTTGCGCCAGCGGCTTCTAGTGCAGCTTTTGCTTTGTCAGCGGTTGCCTTGTCTGCTTTCTCAAGCAAAGTTGAAGGTGCACCATCGACTAGATCTTTTGCCTCTTTCAATCCCAAACTGGAATTTAGAGCGCGGACCTCTTTGATGACAGCGATCTTTTGTGAACCGCCATCTTCCAAGATCACAGTGAATTCATCTTGAGCAGCATCTGCTGCACCACCTGCGGCCGCGCCTCCTGCGGCAGCAACCGCTACTGGTGCGGCGGCTGTAACTTCAAACTCAGTTTCAAATGCTTTAACAAACTCGGTCAATTCAACCAAACTCATATCTTTGAATTGGCTAAGTAGGTCAGCGGTACTTAGTTTTGCCATTTTCTTTTCCTATCCGTTAGTTGCTTTTTAATTTTCTAATTAACTTTAATTTTCAACCTGTGCTGGTTGTTCTGGTTGCGTTGCTTGCTCTACTTGTGCAGCTGGTGCAGCTGGTGCTGCTTCTGTTGTAGCAACTGGTTTTACCGCAGTTGATTCCATCTTGATGCGAAGCGCGTCAATTGTTGCGATCGCCTTAGCAAGCGATCCCTTCATTGCTCCAGCAATCTTTGCTAGCAAGACTTCGCGAGATTCCAAGTTTGCCAACTGCATGATTTCTGCAGTTGTTACAGATTTACCTTCGAAGATTCCACCCTTGATAACAAGTAACGGATTCTCCTTTTGGAAGTCGCGCAACTTCTTGGCCGCGTCAATTGGATCACCTTTGATAAATGCAACAGCCGAAGGACCAGAAAGCAGAGCATCTTCGATTTCAACTCCAGCTTGTTTTGCTGCAATCTTCGTCAAAGTATTTTTTAAAACTGAGTACTTATTGATAACACCTAAGCTGCGACGAAGTTGCTTCATCGCGCCTACGGTTAAGCCACGGTACTCAGTCAGCACAGTTGCTTTTGCGGATTTGAAATCCTCCACAATTTCAGCAACTTCTGCTGCTTTGTCACTCTTTGCCATATTTGGCTTCTCCTTAAAATAAAAAATCCTCGGCGCATAAATACGCACGAGGTTCGTGGTACCTATGCGGGCTGATTTTCATCACTTAACCTTTAAATTTTTCAATTTAAAGGACCGGCAGTCTTTGGTTCCTTTTTGGAAGTTTTACCCTCCAACAAGATGAGAAAAGCGTAAATCAGAGGGTACTAATTAGGCAAATCAGGATTTTGCTAGTGCTTCTTATTGTTCGGCTTATAGTACTAACCGAAAAACTTCCTAAAACTATTGAATTACCGCTCCACCATCCCGAGCGATTGATGTATCAATTTTGATTCCAGGGCTCATTGTCGAACTAACTGTTGAAGATTTGATGAATCTTCCCTTTGATGCCGCCGGTTTTGATCTCATCACTTCTTCAATCGCAGTTGCGTAATTTTCCGCTAGTTGTTCTGCAGTAAATGATGTTTTACCAATGATGAAATGAAGATTGGCATTTTTATCAATTCGAAATTCGATTTTTCCGCCTTTAATATCAGAAACTGCTTTTGCGATATCGGTAGTCACAGTTCCAGTTTTTGGATTCGGCATCAAACCGCGCGGACCAAGAACTTTTCCAAGACGACCAACTTTTCCCATCAAATCTGGAGTCGAGACAACTGCGTCGTAATCAAGACGACCTTTTGATACTTCATCAATTAATTCATCAGCACCGACAATGTCAGCACCAGCCGCACGTGCTTGCTCGGCCCGCTCACCCGCTGCGAAAACTAAAACTCTGGCAGTTTTTCCGGTGCCATGTGGCAAATTAACTGTGGAACGAACCGCTTGGTCTGCTTTCTTAGGATCGATTCCAAGAAAAAGTGCAACATCAACGGTTGAGTCGTATTTAACGGTAGATGTTTCTTTTACTAATTTCATCGCCTCAAGTGGCGTATAAAAACGGCCAGCTTCAATTTTCTCTGCGGCGGCGCGATATTTCTTACTTCTTTGCATCTCTTCTCTGCTTTCTGATCAAGTTAATGATCTGGAAGTTGTGGTTTAACGAACCAGATTTTGGCTCTCCCACTATTTAGTTGTACTTTTTTAGTTGTTCTTATTTCGTTGTACTTTTGAAGTTTTCTTAACCTGAGACTGTAATTCCCATTGATCGAGCGGTTCCGGCAATAATTAACGAGGCGGCTTCAATGTCATTTGCATTTAAATCTGCCATCTTCATTTTTGCAATCTCTTCAACTTGCTTCTTAGTTAAGTTTGCAACTTTATCTTTGTGCGGAACAGCTGATCCCTTTTCGATTCCGGCAGCTTTCAAAATCAAACGTGATGCTGGCGGAGTTTTGGTGATGAATGTAAATGAACGATCTTCATAAACTGTAATTTCAACCGGGATGATGTTTCCCTTTTGGCTATCGGTAGCAGCGTTATAAGCCTTAACGAATTCCATGATGTTCACACCATGTTGGCCAAGGGCTGGTCCAACTGGTGGAGCAGGTGTAGCTGCGCCGGCTTGAATCTGCAGTTTTATAAGTGCTGCGACTTTTTTCTTAGGTGCCATAGGGGGTGAATTAAATCTTTTGAACCTGATGAAATGCAAGTTCGACCGGAGTTTCCCGTCCGAAAATGGATACTAAAACTTTTAACTTGCCTTGTTCCGGCATGATCTCTGAGATTGTTGCCGGCAATGTTGCAAATGGTCCATCCATAACCGTTACCGATTCGCCGATTGAATAATCAACATTCTTCATGTCAATCTTCTCGCCCTTCTTAACTGGACGAGGTGCCAAAATATTTTCTACCTCAGCCAGAGTTAATGGCGATGGATGATGTGCATTTCCCACAAATCCCGTTACACCTGGAGTATTTCGAACGCATGACCAGGATTCATCTGTAAGTTCCATTCTTACTAATACGTATCCGGGAAAAATATTTCGCTTTACCTGTTTACGGACACCATTTTTAACTTCGGTGATTTCCTCTTCTGGAACCTCAATTTGAAATACAAAATCCTCCATATTCAAAGATTGAATACGGTTCAACAAATTTCCTTTTACCTTCTTTTCATAACCGGCATAAGAATGAACCACAAACCATTCTCCTGGAGCATTTCGAAGTGAGTTTCTAAATTCCGCATTCTCATCATTCTCAATCTCGGGTTCGACTTTGGTGTCAACATCTACTGCGACTTGACCGCCTATTTCAGAATCATTCGCGGAAACGTTTTCAGCGCGAGTATCGCCAGCGGTTAACGCTGCTTCAAATGCATCATCATTAGCCATTATTTATCCAAACACCCAGAAAACTATTTTTGTTAAAACTAGATCAAAAGCAGAAACCACAACAATTATGAATCCAACGAAAACTAGCACCACTGCTGTGTAAGTACTTAGTTGATTTCGAGTTGGCCAAACTACCCGCTTTAATTCAGATATAACTTGGCGATAGAACAATGCCACTCGACCGAAAATCGATAATTTCGATTCGGAATCAACCTGTTCTACAACGTCGTTTGTGTCGTTGTTATCTTGACTCAACTTTTTTCAACCTTCTTCTCTTTTTTTCTCTTTTTTCTCTTAATTTTTTTCAAATTTTTTAAAACTTTTTCTTATTACTTGCAGGGCAGGAGGGACTTGAACCCCCAACCGCCGGTTTTGGAGACCGGAACTCTGGCCAGTTGAGCTACTGCCCTTCGAGCGTCACCAGGCAAGAGGCGATAATAATTTTTCAATTTTTTATCTACTCAAAACTGTTTGCGCATCTGTCGCAATTTTCATGCTTTCCAGTTGCAAGCGCTAGGACGGAAATTCTAAACGGAATTTATAAAATAGGTAAATTCCTATAATTTGTGCGAATAATTGAGCGTAACTGGCAGACTTACCTGCCATGAGTGACGCCGAAATATCCAAACGAATAAGTGCTATCGCCGAATCGGCAACACTTGCAGTTGACGCAAAAGCGAAAGCACTGAAATCAGCAGGTAAACCTGTGATTGGGTTTGGTGCCGGTGAACCAGATTTTCCAACTCCAGATTACATAGTTAATGCTGCGATTGAAGCAGCCAAAAATCCAGCAAACCATAAATATTCTCCAACAAGTGGACTTGCCGAACTTCGCACTGCAATTGTTGATAAAACAAAACGAGATTCAAAATATGAAATTTCCGCCGAGCAAGTATTAGTCACGAATGGTGGAAAACAGGCGGTATATCAATCTTTTGCAACGTTATTAAATCCGGGCGATGAGGTAATTTTGCCGGCACCATATTGGACCACTTATCCAGAGTGCATCAAACTTGCCGGCGGAATTGCTGTTGAAGTTTTCGCAGATGAATCCCAAGATTATTTGGTTACGGTTGAACAACTAGAAAAAGCAAAAACTAAAAAAACTAAAGTTTTATTATTTTGTTCACCCTCAAATCCAACTGGCGCGGTTTACTCGCCCGCTCAAGTTAAAGCCATTGGTGAGTGGGCTTTAAAAAACAACCTTTGGGTCATCACCGATGAAATCTATGAACATTTGTTATACGACAATGCCAGCGCCCCAAGTATCTGCGTAGCAGTTCCAGAACTAGCGGAAAAAACAATTATTCTAAATGGCGTCGCAAAAACTTATGCGATGACTGGATGGCGAGTGGGTTGGATGATAGGTCCTAAATCAGTCATCAAAGCGGCAACTAATTTGCAATCGCATTTAAGTTCTAACGTTTCAAATATCTCACAGCGGGCTGCTATTGCTGCACTTACCGGCGATCTTTCTGCGGTCAAACAAATGTTGACTGCCTTTGATCGTCGACGAAAACTAATTCATAAGATGCTAAATGAAATAAATGGAATCAGTTGTCCACTTCCAACCGGCGCATTTTATGTTTATCCATCTGTTAAAAAACTTATTGGCAAAAATATAAAGGGTAAGGTGGCAAATACTTCTGCTGAGTTGGCAAACATGATTTTGGATGAAGCCGAAGTTGCGGCGGTTCCCGGCGAAGCATTTGGTCCATCTGGTTACTTGAGATTTTCTTATGCTTTAGGCGATGCTGACATCGTTACCGGAATCACCAAACTAAAAACTTATTTAGAATCTTAAAATTAATCTAGATCGCATCCAATCAGTTGCACTTCTGGTTGTAATTCGATTCCGAATCTTTCTTTGACTTTCATCTTGGCAAACTTTGCCAGTTCGACCATATCTTTTGCGGTGGCACTTCCAGAATTTGTAAAGGCTAAGACATGTAGATCTGAAACTCGCGCGCCTGATAATTGCTCGCCTTTTTTGATTCCAGCATTTTCTAGTAACCAGGCAGCAGAAGTTTTCACCATTCCATCAGGTTGATGCCATCTCGGAGCTTCAGATGGCAATTCATCTGCCTTTGCTTTTGAAATTATTGGATTAACGAAAAAAGATCCAGCAGATTTTATTGACTGTTGGTCTTTGCTCAGCAGCATTCCTTTTCTATCTCTGATTTCAAGCACGGCCTTTCTTACCAATTTCGTACTGGCTTTTTCACCCACCGCAATCTTCAATTGTGCTGCTAATTCCGGGTATTTGATGGCGTCGGAAAATTCTCCGATTCGCAATTGGAAAGTTACTGAAAGCACCACATACCGATTAGTACTGTGTTTAAATATTGAATCTCGATACGAGAATTTGCATTCACTAGCTGAAAAACTTTTAATCGCTTTTGTTTGCCGATCAAAGGTTTTTACGCGGGCAATGGTCTCGCTTACTTCATGACCGTATGCGCCAATATTTTGAATCGGTGCTCCACCAACAGTGCCTGGAATGCCGCTCAAAGTTTCTAGACCAGCGAATCCCTTTTCAATCGAAAGTTTTACAAAATTATCCCAATCTTCACCAGCCGCCACTTCAATCATTCCGCCACTACATGCATCTACTTCTAATTGGTTTCCAGTCGTTTCTACAATAATCACAGTTCCAGCAAAACCATCATCACCAATTAGTACATTGCTACCACCACCTAAAATCAAGACTGGCTCCGCTGCTTCATCTGCGCTTTTAACAAAATCAATTAACTCTGATTCGGTTTTTGCATGCACTATTTTTCGAGCCGGACCGCCAATTCTTAACGAGGTGAAGTTGGCGAGTTTTTCCATAACAAAAGCCTATCTGCGAGCTGAAAGAATCTCGGGTCGACCTCGAAAATTATCAAGTATCCGTTGATAATTTTTGCGGGACATTTTCTCTCGATAATCTGGATCAACATCATGGAATCCGTGATGTCGTTCTTGTTTTAGCGGTAAATCTATCTGGAAAATTTTTCGACCGGCAGCACGTAGCCGTAACGAAAACTCTAGATCAGCATTTCGATAATACTTTGCGCTGGGATTTGCACCGCCAATATTTTTTGCAAATTTTCGATCGACCACCATGAAATAGCTAAATAACACATCTACCTCACCGTCGCCGACATCCTTTATAGAACGCCACTCATCATCTGTGTTTACTAATCCACCTTTCCATCCAACGGCGGCAATAGATTCGGCAGCACCAGCCAGAGTTGAAAAACTATTTA
>CALMJB010000073.1 GCA_937864205.1 uncultured Actinomycetes bacterium
ATTCCCGGTGACATTCTCGAAGCTGCTTCAGTTGATGGTGCAAACAGTTGGACCACCTATCGCAAGATTAAGTTTCCGTTACTGCGAAATTCATTGCTAATCGCCACAATTATTAATCTGATTAACGTTTTCAACTCTTTCCCGATTATTTATGCATTAACCCGAGGTGGACCTGGCTATGACACCTCGACCACCACGGTTTACGCATATAAGTTGGCTTTTACCGAGTTCAGTATGGGTCAATCCACCGCGATGGGCACCATCAACTTCATCATTATTTTGATCATCGTTTCGATTTATTTACGAATTACCAAAGCCACCCGGATGGAACTATGAGTACCGCTATAAAAGAATCAAAGTTCACGCCAAAACGAATCGCAACGATGTTTAGCGCTTATTTAATCGCCTGGTTCTTTTTATACCCATACATAAATATGTTTGTTTCATCATTAAAGCCACATGATGAAATTTATGCCGAGCAAGTAACGCATCTTCCTAAAAACTGGATGTGGTCAAACTACATAAATGTTTGGAAAGAGTATCCAATCGCTGGATTCATGAAATCCTCTTTGATTGTTGCAATTTTTGCGACATTGATTGTGCTGTTGGTTTCTATTCCAGCTGCTTATTATGTAGCGCGCGCAAAATTCAAAGGGCGCGGTGTATTCCTATTGCTGGTTTTAGCAACTCAGATGTTTTCACCCACTGCATTAATCATCGGAATTTTCCGAGAAGTAAAATTCTTTAACGGATTAAATACATACATTGCTTTAATCATCGTCAACGCCGGTTTCAATTTAGCGTTTTCCGTTTGGTTATTATCTGGATTCTTTAGCACCGTGCCACAAGAGATTGAAGAGTCAGCAATGATTGATGGCTGTAATCGTTTACAAGCGCTGCGACGAATTACATTACCGGTCGCGTTACCAGGCATCGTTACCGCAATCATTTTCACATTTGTGGCGACTTGGAACGAATTCACCGTGGCGCTAACTTTGATGAGCACCATTGACAAGTATCCGATTTCAATTGGTATCACCACCTTTATTGGGCAGTACGACATCGCCTGGGAATATTTATTTGCTACTCAAATAATGGCGATCGTGCCGGTGGTGATTTTGTTTATCGCAATCGAGCGTTACCTGGTCGGTGGATTAACTGCAGGTAGCGTTAAATAGTGCAATCAAATGCCTTTATCTTCACGCAATCTTTTCAATCTTTACAATCTTCTCAAACACCGCAAGGTGCAGATACAAAAACATTAATAAGTAATTTACAAGCCGCTGGTTTTTCTGGAATCAACCTGGCGGTCAATTACCACGCCAGTCGCGACTTTGATCCAAAACAAAATGGAAAGTTAATTTACCCACAAGATGGTTTTCATTATTA
>CALMJB010000074.1 GCA_937864205.1 uncultured Actinomycetes bacterium
ATCAATTTCTCCTAGAAATCTATCCATCGACATTGAGAAACCTCGTTCAATTGAATTTCCTCGCCATACTCTTGCAAGGTTTTTAATATTTATTTGCTCTGCAATTGTTAAATCTTTAGCAACAACTGTTTTGCAACTAAAACCCTCTCGGTTAGCCTTATTAATTGTTTGCCGAATGTTGGACATTGGTTTTCCTTCAATGGTGAAATCAGCACAATCAATAATTGCCTCATCGCCGATTTCGATTGCAGACATACCGGCTTTTTCTAGCCAAACTTTTCCACCCTTTTCACTGGCGCACATAACTGCTGGGGTCCAACCAAACTCGACCGCCTTCTCTAAGAATGCATCTATTGCACTTGGCCAAAGACTTGGTTCGCCAATGGGATCACCACTTGCGATCATCACACCATTTTGAACACGGTAGGCAATTGCGGCTTTGCGATTTTGATTCCAAACCAGGCTTTTGTCATCGCGAGTTGCAAAGAATGCCAAAGAATCAATATCACCATACTTTTCAATCAAGTGCTTGATTTCTATTTTTTCATTCAAAGTTGAGGTCGGAACTTGTGACACCCTGCGCAAATATGCCGTTAGTGGAATTAAAATTATGAAAATCCCAAACATTCCTAACGTTATATCTATCGTGTTTTGCAGGAATTCAGATTCCAACTTAACCGGACCACTTATCCAAGCTAATCCAAGCAGAACAGTTTGCATCACTTCATAAATTGACGGATTTCCAACCACGCTATCGCTATGTCTAAAGTAAAAAAGCAGTGTTCCAACAGTTAAAAAGAAACCGAATGAAAACAGCAATGCGTAAAGTGGACGAAATTTCGTCGAAGGATCTGACTTTGCTTTAAATTCCTTTCGAAAGATCAATAAAACTAATAAGAGTGTGACTGAGAAAATTAATTGTGCAAAGTGCACTTTAAACCTAAAAAATTCAAATGAGATATTGAAAACTAAAATTAAGATCGCTAACTGCCAAGCCCGGCTTTTCCCTCGGCGCAATCCACGGGAAAGAATCACTAAAATGATTCCGGTAAATAAGATTGTGGCAAACGCAGCTGAGTTTAAATATGTTGCAACATGATCATTTACAAACTCTGCTGGACCACGAAATCTTCTTGTGGTGTTAGAAAATATGTTGAAAAAGCCGATTAAAAAAGTTAAGGATGAGATTAATCTGGGAATTTTTCGGTACTTTTTCAAATTACTTATTCCTACTTCTTAACCTTCTGAATATGTAGCCTGCTGAAACACTTAAGATAATGAAATAAATTAAATAATCAAAGATTTTTGCCCAATTTTCAGCAGATTCCCATTTATCGCCTAAAGATCTGCCGATAGAAATCCAGAGCGCATTCCATATTGCACTTCCAATTGAAGTGAATATCGCAAATTTCCAGATGCCAATTTTGGCTAACCCAGCGGGAATGCTGACCAATGATCTGACCACTGGAAGTAAGCGCCCAAACAAAATAATAAAGTTTCCGTATTTATTGAATTTGTGAAAAACCGAATTAAGATCTTGATTTTTGATTCTTAAAAATTTGTAATATTTTTCAAATAATCGCTCAAGCCGTTGGTAGGAATAAAGTCGACCAAGAAAATAGAGAAAAAATGCGCCGATTAAAGAGCCGAGGGTGGTAGCAATTACGGCGGCAAAGAAATCAAAATTACCTTTTGCGACATTAAATCCCGTAAGTAGAAGAACTACTTCTGATGAAATTGGCACGACCACACTTTCAAGTGCAATCAAGAGTGCAGTACCAAGCAAGCCGATTTGATCGATTACGCTGACAATAAATTCCAGCATAAATTAATTGCTAAATTAAATTAGGCGTATCGAGAATGTAGTGCGCCATCAATCATTAAATCAGCGCCATTAATATAAGAAGCATCCTTTGATAATACGAAAGTAACAACGTTTGCAACCTCTTCCGGCGTGCCGAATCTTTTCATTGGTTGCACCGCAAGTCCTTGAGTTTTCTCCTCTGGATAAAGTTCCATATAACTTTTCAAGAGTGGGGTCAGTGTGTATCCGGGAGATACTGAATTTACTCGGATTCCACTTTTACCTTCATCGAGCGCAAGGTTTCTAGACAAGCCTACGATTCCACCTTTAGCTGCAGAGTATGGAAAAAAGTTTGGCCGAGACATACGTCCGTGAATTGAGGAAATATTTACGATTGAGCCGTACTTGGCTTTGCGCATCTCGGGCAAACAAAGTTTTGCAAGGTACCAACTTGATTTCAAATCTAGCGCGAAGAAAGATTCCCACTCTTCATCTTTATATTCGACCGGATCAGCATATGAATTTCGACCAGCGTTTGATACAGCAACAGTGACTGCACCAAATGTGCTGACTAATTTGTCATAACCGGCTTTGAATGTTTCAAATTTGGATACATCAGCTTTTGCAAACTGAACTTGATGACCTTCCTTTGTTAAGCGTTCGACCAGTGCCACACCTTTAGATTCATCGATATCGACAAAGGAAACTTTCGCTCCTTGTTTTGCACCCTCAACAACAATAGCTTCACCGATTCCGGCTGAGCCGCCAGTGACAAATAAATGTTCGCCTTTGAGAATCATGCCGATCTTGCTCCTAGCCCGCCATCGACTGCCCAATCGGCGCCACTTACAAAGGATGCTTTTTCAGATAATAAAAATGTAACTACTTTTGCAACTTCTGAAGGTTCGCCCATTCGACCAGATGGTTGAATTGAAAGCGAACGCTCTTCCCGGCCAGATTCTGCTTTTAACCAACTTTTTGTAAGGTCGGTCAAAATATAACCAGGTGAAACTGCGTTAACTCGAATATTGAATTTACCTTCATCTAAAGCAAGATTTCGGGTTAATCCTAAAACCGCAGATTTTGCTGCACCATAAGGGAAAAAGTTTGGATAAGTAAGTCGGCCGTGAATTGAACAAATATTCACGATGGCGCCTTTGTTCACTTTTCGCATTGCCGGAAGTGCAAGTTTTGCAGTCAGCCAAATCGATTTCATATCGATGGCAAAAAAATCATCCCATTCCTTATCAGTCATTTTCACGGGATCAGCGTGTGAATTCACTCCGGCATTATTTACAACCCCAGTTACATCGCCCAGTTTTGAAACTAAAGCGCCAAACGCTGATTTTAATTGCTCAAAATTTGCTACATCTGCTTTTGCAAAGGAAACCTTGTGACCTGAACTAGTCAATTCTGATTCAAGTTTTTTACCGGCAGTTTCGTCGATATCAACAAAAGAAACTTTTGCGCCATTTACTGCGCAATCTAGAACTATTGCGGCGCCAATTCCTTTTGCTCCACCTGTTACAAAAATATGCTCGCCCGGTAATTTCATAGAAATTAACTTACCTTATTAGCCAAATTAATTGCACTTGTGAATCTTTCTAAGTTGCGAGCGACATTGCTCACGCCATCTCTTGTCAATGGTCCACCCAAGCCAAACATCTTCGCTCCGGCTTTCACCCAGTCAGATATTGATTCAACAGTTACACCGCCGGTGGGACACCAAATTTGTCCAGGGAAAGGATCACGCAAAGCTTTCAAATGTGCTGGACCATAAGTTGATGCTGGAAATAATTTTAAAATATCTGCACCTGCCGCAATTGCTTTTGCGACATCGCTGGCGGTGGCAACACCGGGCATCGATACCAAGCCAGAATCAACGGTTTTCTTAATAACTTTTGTATCTGTATTTGGTGACACGATGAACTTTGCTCCGGCCGCTTTTGCTTGACTAACCTGTTTAGTGGTTAAAACAGTTCCGACCCCGACAGTTAATGATTTATTGTTTGCTAATTTTTTTACAATTTCCAACGCACCCGGACTAGTTAAAGTAATTTCTATTGATTTTAATCCTGCTGAAATTAAAGCTTGCGCTAGATCTTGCCCAGATTGTTTTGTATCGGTGCGAACTAATCCCATGATTTGATTTGAAAGCAACGATTCAATTACGTTTTTTCGGCTCATAAACTATTCATCTCTGCTTTGATTTGATCGTTCATAATTCCATTTTTACCGGTGGGAATACCGGTCCAATCACCAAACTTGCTAGCCACTCGGGCGCCACAATAACTACCCTGAGTTAAGGCATCAAGCGCGCTCTTACCAGCAAGCAGTGCCGCAATAGTTCCACCCGTAAATGCATCTCCTGAGCCAACCGGATCGACCGCTTTAACTTTTGGTGGCAGTAAAACTTTTACCTCGCCATTTATCGAAAATCGCAGTGGCTGATCCCCTTTTGTCATCACCGCAATATTGCAACCCCGATCGTTAGCGATCTGCAAAGCTTTTTCCGGATCTGATTCATTGAATACAACTTGATACTCATCTTCGCCGCCAATTAATAAATCTAAATTTTGGGCAAGTGGGAAAAGTTTTTTCGCCGCGGCTGATTCGCTCCAGATCTTTCGGCGTAGGTTTAAATCAAAACTTTGCAGAACATTTTTATCGCGAGCGATTTGTTGCGCAGTTTGAACTGCATTTGCCGCACTTTCTGAAATTGCACAAGTGATGCCAGTTGTATGTACCCAGCGAGAACCGGTGATGAATTCTGGTTTGATATCGACAGCTGAAATCAATGATGCTGCCGAACCTTTACGCAAATATGTAACTTCGACTTTATTTGTAGTTCCGGGATTTCGAACCATGCTGCCGGAAAATGAATTTGCAGTAGTGCAATCCTTTACATCTACGCCTTCGCCTGCAATGTCATTCAGAATGGTCTGGCCGATTTCATCATTTCCAACTTTGGTAAAAAATCTTGATTTCAACCCCAGCCTTGAAATCGCAACTGCCACATTTGCTTCTGCGCCGGCGGTAACGCGTTCAAATTTTTTTGCGGTGATTACCGAATCAGTGTCACTAGAAATGAAGACAGCCAGTGCTTCGCCAAATGTAAATAGATCTGACATTTAATTTACTCAGACTTGAAACATGTTTGTGGGTTTACCGGTCACGCCTGGTTCAGCCACGAAAATAAAGCCTGCGGTCGGATATTGATTTAGATCCATCGCTTCACCAGGGTTTCCAACTGCGGTGGTAATTATCAATTTATCCAACTTTTCACCGGCGAAACAACAAGATGTCACCTTTGGATTTGGCAGTTTGATTTCTGCGATTTGTTTACCGGTTTTGCCATCGTATCCGCGCACGCATGATCCCATCCAAAAAGCCACCCATAAATTATCTTGCGAGTCGGTGCACATGCCATCGGGATAACCCATATTTTCACCGATTGAAATAAACGTTCTGCGATTTTCAATAACTGTTGCACTGCTTGGGTGATAGTCAAATACTTCAACTTTCATTGTTAAAGTATCGATATAAAACATCTTGGAATTATCGGTAGTCCAATCCATTCCATTTGAAATAGCAACTTTGTCAAAAAGTTTTTCCAATTTTTTGCCATCTTTGGTCAATCTATAAAACGAACCCTCGTCTTTTTGATTTTGATAAGCCATAGTGCCCAGAAATAAATCGCCATTGCTAGCAACTTTTGCGTCATTCCAACGAAGTAATGTTGCATCGGCTTTGCCATCTGCTTCAACTCGTGTTGGTAATTTATGCAAAGTTCCATCTAGGTCGCGCAGTAGCGGACCATTAGCAGTTCCCAAAACTTCACCACCATGAAGCCGCGGAATTTGAAAACCAACATCTTCACTGGTCGCAAATTCACCAGTCTGTCCGGTTAATAAATTTTGCCAACGAATCATTCGGCCGTAAATGTCACACCATTGAATGTGGTTGTGATTGGCGCCAGTTGCGGTTGGTCCTTCGCCGAGTTGATTACGGCGTTGATCTAAAACATCAACTGCAATTGCCATCGATTTAGCCCTTTAACGAGCCGCTGAGCAAACCTCTTAAGAAGTAACGACCAAGGAATACATAAACAATCAATGTCGGTAACGAAACGAGTAGTGCCGCGGTCATATTCAAACCGTAATAAACCTGGTTTGTAGATCCGGTTAAGAAGTTCAATTGCGTGGTTGCCACCGCAAGTTTTGGATTACCGCTGGTTAAAAAGATGGCAAATAAGAAATCATTCCAAGCAGATGTGAACTGCCAAATTAATACCACCACGAAAGCTGGAATTGATAGCGGCAAAATAATTGAGCGATAAATTCTGGTCATTGAAGCCTTGTCGACTCGACCAGCTTCAATTAATTCATTTGGGATTGATTCATAGTAATTTCGGAAGATCAAGGTACAAATTGGAATTCCGTAAATTACGTGCGCCAAAACTAATACATAAGTAGTTTTATTTAAGCCAGTAAGGGTAGCCACACGGACTAGTGGAATCATCACCGCTTGGTAAGGAATGAACATTCCAAACAAAAATAGGGTGAATACTAAATTGCTGCCTCGAAACTTCCATTTGGCAAAGACGAATCCATTTATCGATCCAATCACCGCCGAAATTAACGATGATTGAACAACTATAAAAAATGTGCGAATCATGGCCGCACCCATACCGGCGCTTAACCCCGGGAATTTAGTAGTGTCGCCGGCCCACGCCAATTTCCAGGCGCTGAAATCTAAACTAGTAGGCAGTTGAAATGCGGTATTTAAATAAACACCTTTTACACCTTTAAGTGAATTAACCACCAAAACATAAATTGGCATTATCACCAAGAACCAAATAAAAATTAACGAAACATATTTAAAGACCAACCAGAATTTCTCTTTTCCGGTGCGGATGCGTTTGATCTTTCGCAGATCAGGTTTTGCGGTAATTAATTCAGCGGCGTGTGTCATCGATAAGCCTCGTGTTTATTTACATAACGTAGGTATGGCAAAACTAAGAAGGCAACCATTATTAATAAGACCAATGCGATTGCGGTGCCTTTGGCAAAATCATAATTATCAAAGGTAACTTGCCACATATAAACCGCAACGGTTTGAGTTACATAACCTTTGCCGTTAATACCTACAATCAAATCAAAAACTTTCATAGACATATGACCCAAAATAATCAGCACCGTTAAAAGTGTTGGAGTCAGTTGTGGGAAGAGTACGTAACGATAAATCTTCCACTCTGAAGCGCCATCTACTCGAGCAGCTTCACGCATTTCATCAGGAATCCCGCGAAAACCAGCTAAGAACAATGCCAATACGTATCCGGCTACCTGCCAAATTGCCGGTATCGCCATTGCATACATAGATCCGGTTGGCGAGGCGTACCAAGTGTTCTGCAGGAAACCCAGCCCCGCTTTTTGTAACAAGAGGTTTACGCCTCCGGCATCTTTTCCAGTTGCAGAATTAAGTAACCAGTTAAAAACCGTTCCCATAGCGATGAAGGAAATTGCCATTGGATACAGATAAAACGAGCGAAAGAAGCCTTCGCCTTTGATTCCTTTTTCGAGTAACAACGACATTATGAAGCCAGAGATTAAGGCGCCTAAAATAAAAACAATTGTAAATTTCAAAAGATTAGTTAAAGCGTGTGTGAAGTTTTCATCTTTGATTAAGTCTGAGTAATTCTTTAAACCTACATATTTAAGTTCGCGAACGCTGACCGAATTTTTATTGGTCAATGACATGTTAAATGTCCAAGCAATCATTCCGTACACGAAAAATACAATGGCCAAAATTGAAGGAAAAACAAACCAGAATCCGCCCAAAGCAGAATTAATTGGGCGACGTTTAGTCAGTTTTTCTTTTTTAGCCACTGCCGTTTTGCTCATCAGTTATGAATCCTAAGTGGAATATTCCAAAATAAAAAGTGTGGAAAGCGCCTGAATAAAAAGAATGGTGGGCGAATAAATTCGCCCACCAAACTTTCAGATTACTTTTTAGGCCTTACCTGCATCGTATGCAGCTTGTAGACCCTTTGCTAATCCAGCGTTGTCTTTTGCTCCGCCAGAGAAGTACTTACCAACAGCTGAGTTGTATGCAGCCATCAGTGCGTTGTTGCCATTTACACCGTGAACAGTTGAACCGACCAAACGATCAGTCTTCCATTGTGCAGCAACAGCCTTTAGATAATCATCGTACAAACCAAGATCGGAATCAGTACGTACTGAAATTGATCCCTTCTTTGGATTGAATGCATCCTGACCATCCTTGGATCCGCACACCTTCAACCATGCAATTGCACCGTTGCGATGTGGAGCTCCAACTGGAAGTGTGAAGGAGTCAGATAGCCACTGGTAAACAGCAACATTTCCATCCTTCATTGGTGCTGGAGCCCAGGTGTAATCAGTACCTAGCTTCAGACCATCAGATTGCCATTGAGCAGATGCCCAGTCACCCATGATGAAGAATCCAGCTTTACCGGAAGTTACAAGTTTTCCAGCATCTGGCCAATCAAGGTTGGCAGCGCCCTTATTTCCATAGGAAAGAATCTTTTGGAAGTTCTTGATTCCTTCTGCAACTTCTGGACCTGTCCATGAAGTTGTTCCTTTGTATAGACCTTCAAACTTGTCTGCTCCTAGAGTTGCAAGCAACACCCAGTCCAACAAGTGAGCGATCGCCCAGTCACCTTTACCGGCAAGTGCGATTCCATCAATGCCTGACTTCTTGAACTTATCAAGAGCGGCAAAGAATTCATCGAGAGTCTTAGGTGCAGCAGTAATTCCTGCCTTTTGAGCAGCTGCTGGATTCCACCATAGAACGTTTGCACGGTGAATGTTTACTGGAACGGAATAAATTTTTCCGTCAACAGTTAAAGTCTTGATCAAATCAGCTGGGAATACTTTGTCCCAACCTTCTTCTTGATACAAGAAAGTTAGATCTTCTAATTTACCGGTGCGAACATAACCATCAAGCTCCATACCAGCGTGTGCTTGGAATGAATCAGGTGGATTGTTTGCTTCTAGACGGCTGGCCAAAACAGCTTTCGCGTTTACACCAGCACCACCAGCAACAGCAGCATTAATGAACTCTGTGTTTGGATTTTCCTTCTTATACACATCGATCATGCCCTGTAGACCAGCAGCTTCGCCGCCTGATGCCCACCAGGTAAAGATTTCAAACTGTGTGTCTGTGTTTTCTGACTTGCTCGAGGAAGAACATCCAGTTGCAATCAAAGCAACTGCAGCAAGAGCAGCAACAAGACGCAGAGAGTTTTTGCGCATTCACTTCTCCAATTTCTGCGAGAGTAACAGCACGCCGAAGACCGACGTGCGTGAGTGAATCCTTTAAGTTTTAGGGGTATTAGTCAACAAATCCGCCCCGAGCGTGTGCGTATTTACCGAATTGTTATAAAAGCCCGCTGGTCTACGCTTTGGCTTTATGTCC
>CALMJB010000075.1 GCA_937864205.1 uncultured Actinomycetes bacterium
AGGTGTGGCTACTGTGACTTTAATACTTACACTCCGGCAGAACTCAAATTAGAACAGGGCATTTCAAGTATTTCAACCGATTACACCGATCAAGTGCTAGCTGAAATTTCAATGGCTAAAGAAACTATCGGCACCGCAAAAGTGCCAACCATATTTTTTGGCGGCGGAACGCCCTCGTTAATGAACCCAGCGGATATCGCGCGAATTATTGAAAAAGTTAAGGGTAGTTTTGAACTAGCAAAAAATTGTGAAGTTACATTAGAGACCAATCCAGATTCAGTGACAAAAGAAAAGTTGGCACAATTTAGAGCAGCCGGCGTGAATCGACTTTCATTTGGGATGCAATCATCGGTTTCTAAAGTATTGAAAGTTTTGGATCGAACTCATAATCCAGAGAACTTAAAGTTAGTTACAAATTGGGCAAGCGAAGTCGGGTATGAGCAGATTTCGGTCGATTTAATTTATGGAACTCCGGGAGAATCAATCGCCGATTGGCAAAGTTCTATTGATGCTGCTTTGGCACTTCCAATTAATCACATTTCGGCTTACTCATTGATTGTTGAAGATGGCACGAAGCTGGCGGCACAAGTAAAACGTGGCGAAATTTCTGCGCCAAATGATGATGAGATGGCTGAAAAATACAAGATTGCAGATGATGCATTCCGTGCCGCCGGATTTAATTGGTATGAATTAAGTAATTGGGCGAAGAGTGGTTCAGAGTGCCAACACAATTTAATTTACTGGCGCAATGAGAATTGGTGGGGAATCGGGCCAGGCGCTCATTCGCACATAAGCGGTAGACGTTGGTGGAATGTTAAGAATCCATTCGCTTATCAAGAGCGAATTCTTGCCGGTAAATCTCCACAAGCAGATGCTGAAGTATTGGTCAGCGAACAGATTGAAAATGAGAATTTAATGTTAGGAATCAGATTGGCAGATGGCTTAACCAAGCAAAAACTCAATAATTTACAGATAAATAAATTGAAATCATATTTAGATTCAGGGTATTTGATCAAAGAGCGTTGGCAAAATGGATATGCAACTTTAACGCAGAGTGGAAGATTGATTGCAGATCGAATCGTTCGAGATATATTGGTTTAAAACTATTAAATGCAGATTAGTGGATTCGAAAATACCTGTAGTAACTTTGCCCGATGATGATAAATATACTTGCCGGATTTCTCGCTCTTATTTTCGCAATTTCTGGAATTAGCAAAATTTCCGGAACCGCTGCCGGATTAAGTGGTACTCGTGATTTACAAGTACCTGATTCAATTGCAAAATTAATTGGAGTATTTGAATTAGTTTGCGCACTGGGTTTAATTTGGGGATTGCGATATCCCGATGACAAATTTGGCTGGTTGGCTGCAGTTGGCTTATGGTGCACAATGCTTGGCGCAATTTTCATACATTTTCAAAAGCAGAAACGGCGCACCGCTTTTCCAGCGGGATTTCTACTGATTTTGATCACAATTTTCTTAGTCATAAAGCAATAACTTTCATTTCTTTATAAAATCTTCAATATGGCAGATCTTTATCAAACGCTCGGAGTCGGTCGAGATTCCTCTTTTGATGACATTAAGAAGGCTTATCGTCGCTTAGCGCGGGAATATCATCCCGATGTAAATCCTGATCCATCGGTGCAAGAAAAATTCAAAGAGATCACCGCAGCATATGAAGTATTAAGCGATCCAGAGCGCAGACAAAATTACGATCTTGGTGGTTCTGGATTTTCTGGCGGAGCAAACTTTGGTGGTTTTGGATTTTCCGACATCATGGATGCGTTTTTTGGCGGTGGTGGACAACGTGGACCGCGTCCGCGTATGCGCCCCGGACAAGATGCACTGCTTCGCGTTGAAGTTGATTTAGCGGAGGCTACTTTTGGTTGCGAACGGGAGTTATCGGTCGATACCGCAGTGCGTTGTGAAAAATGTCAGGGATCGGGAAGTCGTGATGGTGGTTCGGCTAGCACCTGCAGAATTTGTAATGGCCGAGGCGAAACACAACAAGTAAGTCGTTCAATACTTGGACAAGTAATGACCACCAGACCTTGCGCTAATTGTTCTGGTTATGGATCTGTTATTTCAGATCCATGTAGTGAATGTGCCGGTGATGGCAGAGTCCGAACTCGTAAAAAAATTCCGGTAAAAATTCCAGCCGGAGTTGAAACTGGAAATCGCATTCAAATGTCTGGCGTCGGTGAAGTTGGTCCCGGCGGTGGACCAGCGGGCGATCTTTACCTTGAGATTGTTGTATCTGCCCATGAAAATTTGATTCGCGAAGGAATCAATCTGCATTTATCCATCACCATAAATATGGCGGCGGCGATTCTTGGTGCAAAAGTTAAGTTGCCAACATTAGATGGCGAGCGAGATTTAGAAATCAAAGCCGGTGTGCAGTCTGGTGAAATTTTGGTTTTAAAAGGACTTGGCGTAACTAAATTAAGAGGTTCAGGCCGAGGTGATTTATTAGTTCATATCGATATTCAAACGCCAACCAAATTAACTTCAGAGCAAGAGAAACTGATCGATAATTTTGCTAAGTCTCGCAAAGAAGATTTAAACAAGATAAAAGTAAATCGGGTCAATGAACTTGCTCATGATGATGAAAGTGATGGCAAGGGATTCTTTAACCGGGTAAGGGATGCTTTCCGTTAACGCGCCACTGTTTTTTGTTCCCCAAATTGAATCTGCAGATGTTCAAGAAATTGTTGGTGATGAAGCACACCATGCAATAAAAGTGCTGCGCTTGAAAAAAAATGATCAAGTTCAATTGAGCGATGGTGCTGGTAACTGGGTAATTGGTGAAATTACCGATTCTGGGCGAAAGAGTTTTTCAGTTCGTATCCTCAAACGCAATCAAATATCGCTACCAAAACTTGAGATTTCAATTGCCCAAGCTTTGGTTAAATCAGATCGAACCAAAGAGTTATTAGAACTGCTCGCGCAATCTAATGTAAATCAAATTTTCCCTTGGCTGGCGGAATACTCAATCGGTAAATGGCAACCAAACTCTCTAGAAAAGTGGGGCGTGGCGGTAAAGGAAGCGGCTAAACAATGTCACATGTATAGATTGCCTAAAATAAATTCCGCTGTTAGTACACCTGATTTGATTAATAAATTTGCCGATTTCGATCAGGTAATTGTTCTCGAGCAAAATGCAGATCAGCGAATTTCACAGGTATTTGATAAATCAATTCGTAGCGTTTTGTTAGTTATTGGTCCCGAAGGTGGAATTAGCGATACGGAAATCCAATTATTTTTATCGGCTAAGTCAAAATTGGTCAATTCAGCCAGATTGTCCGATTCGACTTTCAGATCTGCCCACGTCGCAATTGCGGCAGTAAGTTCAATCCAAACTCTGGCTGGAAATTGGTAAGCGGTAAACTTTAAAAATGAATTGCTTGTTCTGCAAAATCGTGGCCGGCGAAATTCCGGCACAGATAGTTGACCGCAATGAACTGGTCACGGCATTTAACGATATAACTCCACAAGCTCCCACTCATGTATTGATAATTCCAAATCAACACTATGAGAATATCGGTGCGGTTGCACTGAAAGATCAAAAATTAGTTGGCGAAATGTTTGCTATGGCTGAACAAATTGCAAAATCAAAACAATTAAATGGTTATAGAACAGTGCTCAACACCGGAGCAAGTGCTGGTCAATCAGTTTTTCACGCCCATTTACATTTGTTGGCCGGTCGGGCTTTTGCATGGCCGCCTGGTTAAAACCGCTACAGACTGAAATTAGTGCTAATTCCTCGCGAACCTGCGTAACCTTTTAAAAAAGATAGAATTACGCCAGATGGAATCAATCCTTATTAATATCCCAACTTCAATACCTATGGTTGCTTTAGTCGGACCAAATGATTCATATGTAAAGATTATTGAAGAGCGTTTTCCAGATTTGAAAATTACCGTTCGTGGCAATGAATTCATGATTAAAGGCCCAGATCACTCTGCCACTTTGGTCAAAGATTTAATCACTGAATTATTAGTTCTACTAAGGGCTGGTCAACCTTTATCAACCGACTCAGTTAACCGGTCTATTCAAATGTTAAGAAGTGAACCAGTTTCACGCCCAGCTGAAGTATTAACTTTAAATATCTTGAGCAATCGCGGAAAAACAATTCGACCAAAGACCACAAATCAAAAACGATATGTCGAAGCGATTGATAAACACACTATAACTTTTGGAATCGGACCAGCCGGAACTGGTAAAACTTATTTGGCAATGGCTAAGGCGGTGCAATCTTTACAAGCCAAGCAGGTAAATCGAATCATCTTGACCCGGCCAGCGGTTGAAGCCGGCGAGCGTTTGGGATTCTTACCCGGAACGTTGCATGAAAAAATTGATCCATACCTTCGTCCTTTATTTGATGCTTTACATGACATGATTGATCAAGACTCGATTCCAAAATTAATGCAGGCAGGAATTATCGAAGTTGCGCCATTGGCATACATGCGTGGGCGTACGTTAAATGATGCGTTTGTGATTCTCGACGAAGCGCAAAATACGACTCCAGAACAGATGAAGATGTTTTTAACCAGACTTGGCTTTGGTTCAAAAATGGTTGTGACCGGCGATGTGACGCAAGTTGATTTACCAAACAATAATCAAAGTGGCTTGAAGATAATTCATGACATTTTAGAAGATGTATCCGATATCTGTTTCATGAATCTAACTTCAGATGATGTAGTGCGAAACAAACTGGTGTCACAAATTGTTGATGCTTATGGCCGGTGGGATGACAACTTATCGAAGAACACCACGGCAATTCGCTCTAGCAAATCTGACCGCAAATAAAAAGTTTTAAAAATGCGAATTGATATTGACAATGACTCAGGTGTTGAGTGTGATGAGAAAAATATAAAAAGTGTTGCGGAATTTGCCATGTCGCAAATGGGTTTACATCCAGATTGCGAATTAGCCATTCGCCTGGTTGATCTAGATGAAATGAGTGATTTACATATGCAGTGGATGGATGAGAGCGGACCGACCGATGTGCTCTCGTTTCCGATGGATGAATTAACTCCGAATTCAGCTCCGGAAGGTCCCGGCATGCTCGGCGACATTGT
This sequence comes from uncultured Actinomycetes bacterium, assembly GCA_937864205.1. Lineage (GTDB taxonomy): Bacteria > Actinomycetota > Actinomycetes > Nanopelagicales > Nanopelagicaceae > CALMJB01. The sequence continues at coordinate 5,081 of CALMJB010000075.1, forward strand.
GCTGTGTCCTGACTACGCAAAACAAAATAACAAGCAACCTTTAGCTCAAGAATTACTTTTGCTTACCGTACATGGCGTTTTGCATCTGTTGGGATTTGATCATCGACAAAAAGATGAAGAACAAATTATGTTCAAACTGCAGGAAGATTTGATTCAAGAATGGGCTAACGGTTAGACCACAAATAAATGATGGATTACACATTACTTTTTAGCGTACCGGTCTTATTGATATTGGCTGGGTTTTTAGCTGGATCTGAATCTGCTCTTAGTTCACTGTCTCGGGTATTAATAGAAGAGATATCTGAAGCAAAACCTAAATTAGCTAAACGCTTTGATGTGTGGAGTAATCAACCATCTAAATATTTAAATGTGTTGTTGTTTGCCCGAAAGCTGCTGGAAATTGCTGCCGTAATTGTGGTCGCCGACTGGGTCATTCAAGATAAAACACAGTTGGTTGAGAATAATTTCGTTGAATTAACAATTGCCACAATCGTAATGGTGGTGCTCTCTTATGTATTAGTTGGTGTGGGACCTCGAACGCTCGCCAAACAAAATGCAATCAAGTGGGCAGGGCCGGCAATTTTGGTGGCAGATTCATTATCAAAAGTTTTAGGTCCGATTACGCAGATTTTGATTGCGTTTGGAAATGCCATCACTCCCGGAAAAGGTTTTAAAAGTGGTCCGTTTGCGAATGAAGCAGAGCTACGAGATTTGGTAGATCAAGCTCGCGAGCGTGGATTAGTTGAAGAATCTGAACGGGAAATGATCCATTCAGTTTTTGATTTAGGTGACACATTAGTTCGAGAGTTGATGGTGCCACGTACTGAAATGGTCTGGATTGAATCTGATAAAAATCTTCGGCAAGCGCTTTCACTTGCACTTAGATCTGGCTTTACCAGAATTCCAGTGGTTGAATCAGATTTAGATAATGTAGTTGGCATCGCATATGTTAAAGATTTAGCAAAACGGGTTCATGAGTTTCGCGATTCAGAACTTACTGAAAAAGTTAGCGACAATTTACGTAAAGCAACCTTTGTTCCGGAAAATAAAACCGCAGCAGAATTACTTAAACAAATGCAGCGCGATCACAGCCATATGGCAATCGTGGTTGATGAGTACGGTGGTACCGCCGGTTTAATCACAATTGAAGATATATTGGAGGAAATCGTCGGCGAAATATCTGATGAATATGATGATGGTGAACAAGAAGTTGAATGGCTAGATGCTGATCGAGCGCGAGTTTCGGCGCGAATGAATATTGAAGATTTTGCTAAAGAGTTTGAGATTGAATTTAGCGACTCACAGATTGAAGAGATTGATTCTGTAGGTGGATTGATTGCAAAACAATTAGGGCGGGTTCCGATTCCAGGCAGTGCAATTGCAGTTTTTGGTTGGAAATTAACGGCAGAGCGTCCAGTTGGCAGAAGACATCGAATTGCAACGGTATTAGTTGAGCGTTCAAAAAGTTCTAAATCTAGTGCCGAAATAAGTACCGAGCTGTAAATGAAAATAATTAGATTCACAGCACCGGCCGATAAAGGATTAGGTAGTGATCCACTATTTGGAATTCTTGAAAATGATGATTCTATAAAGATTTTAAAAGGTGATCCGATTTATGCCGGTGTAAATCCGGTAACTAATTTAGAAGTTAATTTGAAATTAGCTGATGTGCGACTTTTAGCGCCGGTGATTCCAAGAAGCAAAGTTGTTTGTATTGGGAAAAACTACGCAGATCACGCTGCCGAAATGGATTCGCAAGTTCCAACTTCTCCGATTATTTTCATTAAACCTAATACTTCGGTAATCGGTCCAAACGATGTGATTAATTGGCCGATGATGAGTAAGCGAATCGATCACGAAGCAGAACTTGCAATTGTGATCGGACGAATCTGTAAATCGGTGCCAGCTGAAAAAATTAATGATGTTATTTTTGGTTACACAATCGCAAATGATGTAACCGCTCGCGATCTACAAAAGATAGATGGTCAATGGACCAGGGCTAAAGGTTTTGATGGTTTTTGCCCATTAGGTCCTTGGATTGACACCGAATTCAAACCAGCCAGCCAGCGCATCTTGGCCAGAGTTAATGGTGAAGTAAAACAATCAGATGAACTTTCAAATATGGTCTTTAAAATTCCGCAAATTATCGAATTTGTTACTGAAGCTATGACATTACTTCCAGGAGATGTGATTTTGACCGGCACGCCAGCGGGCATTAGTGCCATGCCAGAAAATGCCAGTGTTGAAATTGAGATTGAAGGTTTGGGTGTGTTAAAGAATAAACTTTCTAATCAGCCCAAATAAGTGAGTAATTAGCGTAAGTTTTGCTTATTAACTATTTGTTTTTCAGTTGAAGGAGATATTGTCGTGAGCGCGCAAAAACAGGTCAGAGTCAGGTTCGCGCCATCGCCAACTGGTGACTTACACGTCGGAAATATTCGAACCGCTCTTTTTGATTGGGCGTATGCACGACATACTGGCGGAAAATTTATTTTTCGCATCGAAGATACCGATCGCGAACGTGTGACTGATGAATATATTCAGGCGGCAATTCAAACTCTTAAATGGCTGGGATTAAATTGGGATGAAGGTCCAGAAGTGGGTGGACCATTTGGACCGTATTTACAATCGCAACGATTAGATATTTACACCGAATGGGCAAATAAATTCTTAGCCCAAAAAGATGCCTACCACTGTTATTGCAGCGCCGAAGAATTAGAAGAGCGACGAAAAGTGCAGATGGCGAAAAATCAGGCACCTGGTTATGACGGAAAGTGTCGAGATTTATCATCTACTCAAATTGAGCAATATAAAGCGCAAGGCCGAAAACCGGTGGTGCGAATGAAAATGCCTGCTGGTGAAACAGTTTTCACAGATTTAATTCGGGGTGAAGTTAAATTTGAACATAAATATGTACCAGATTTTGTTTTGATGCGGGCGGATGGTTCGCCGCTGTATACATTGGCGGTTGCAGTTGATGATGTCTTGATGAAAGTTACTCATATTTTGCGCGGTGAAGATTTGTTGTCATCTACGCCAAGACAAATAAGGGTTTACCAAGCAATGGGCGTTGCGACTTCTGATTATCCAGCTTTTGCACACCTGCCATTTGTGATGGGACAAGACAACGCTAAATTATCAAAACGAAATGGTGAAGTTTCTATTGCTTGGTATAAAGATGCCGGATACTTACCAGAAGCAATCTGCAATTATTTAGCGCTGCTTGGTTGGTCACCGGGTGACGATGTTGAAAATGTAACAATGCAGCAAATCTGTGATTTATTTACAGTGGAACGTGTCAATAGTTCACCGGCCCGATTTGATATGAAGAAATTACAAGCAATAAATGGCGACAAGATTCGAGCACTTTCACAGGAAAATTTCTTGACTTACGCTAAGGAATGGCTGGTTAAGTCAAAGGTAATTAGCGCAACCGAATCCGAGATTGCTCTCTTAAAGCGGGCGTTGCCGATAATTCAGGAACGGGTTGCGACTTTGGCTGAAATTCCGCAACTGCTTAAATTTTTATTTGTTAAAACCTTTGAAATTGAAACTGAAAGTTTGACTCAGATTAAAAATGATTCGGCAAAAGAGGTATTGCAAAAATCTTTAGCGGTACTAGCACAGTTAGAAAACTGGAATCACAGTGCAATAGAAACTGAACTTAGAAAGTTATTAATAGAGGGTATGGGGCTCAAACCCAGAGTTGCATTCGGTCCAGTTCGTATTGCTGTAACCGGATCAACTATTTCGCCACCATTGTTTGAATCGCTAGAGTTATTGGGAAAGCCAGAATCGATTTCTCGAATTGAATCAGCAATAAAATTGATTTAGTTCAATCGAACTGCAACTAATCTCAACTAATCTCAACTAATTGCAACTAATTCCACCGAATAGATTTGAATAGATTTAAATAGTTTTAAATGCCGGTATGATTTGCTCATCCTGTTTAAGTTTTTGGGGTATGGGGTAATTGGTAGCCCATCTGATTCTGGTTCAGATTGTCTAGGTTCGAGTCCTGGTACCCCAGCGATTTACCGTAATTTCTAGGGCCCCGTCGTCTAGCGGCCTAGGACTCTGGCTTCTCAAGCCAGCTACGGGGGTTCGAATCCCCTCGGGGCTAC
>CALMJB010000076.1 GCA_937864205.1 uncultured Actinomycetes bacterium
GTGAAGCTTGGCGATGAACAATTCGCCCGCGACTGGAACTGGGAAGAGCGCAAGATTTTTGCTCTCATCGGCATGGGGGTAGAACCTGGCATGAGCGATGTCTTCGCAAAATATGCCAACGATCATCTCTTCAGCAAAATTGATGCCATAACAATCTTAGATGGCTCAAATCTTCGAGTAGAAGGTCATAACTTTGCGCCCTCCTTCTCAATCTGGACCACAATTGAAGAGTGTTTAAATCCCCCGGTTGTTTGGGAAGATGGCAGAGGTTGGTACACCACCGCACCATTTAGCGAACTTGAAGTCTTTGATTTCCCAGAGGGAATTGGTCCGGTCGAGTGCGTGAATGTCGAGCACGAAGAGGTGGTTTTGATCCCTCAAAAAATCGATGCCAAAAAAGTTAACTTTAAGTACGGTCTTGGGGCTGAGTTCATCACAATTCTTAAGACCATCAACATGCTTGGCATGGATCGCAAAGAATCGGTTGAAGTGCAAGGAGTCAGCGTCTCACCTAGAGATTTGCTTGCCGCCTCGTTGCCAGATCCAGCAACTTTAGGTTCGCGTATGAAAGGTAAGACCTGTGCCGGCACATTAGTGCGCGGAATAGATAAAGAAGGAAAACCAAAAGCGGTTTATATTTACAACATCGTAGATAACGCGTGGTCTATGAAGGAATATGGCGATCAAGCGGTGGTATGGCAAACCGCAATCAATCCAGTAATTGCAATGGAATTAATTCATAAGGGAATCTGGAAACCTCAAGGTGTAAATGGTCCGGAATGGTTTGAATCTAAACCATTCCTAGATTTACTCGAGGAATACGGATCCTCTTGGCATATTCGCGAAGAACCGATTAAATAATCAACATGAAATCGGCGCTAATAACCGGCGCAACTTCTGGAATAGGTGCGGAATATTCTAAATTTCTTGCCGCAAAAGGTTACGACCTAGTTCTAGTTGCCCGTGATAAAAAAAGATTAACTGAATGTGGCAAATCCTTATCAAAAAATTATGGAATTAAGGCGGAAATCCTCGCGGCAGATCTTTCGATTCCGACCCAGCTAAAGCGAGTTGAAGAAAGATTACAAAATCCAAAAAAACCCATTTCAATTCTGGTCAATAATGCTGGCTTCGGCTTAAATCGGGCCTTTAGTCAAAGTGACATAAAAGATGAAGCAAGTTTGTTAGCGGTATTAGTAACCGCTCCAATGCGATTAACACATGCTGCACTTGAACCTATGTTGAATGCCAACTCTGGCTCAATTATCAATATCAGCAGTGTGGCAAGCTGGATAGCCGGCGGAACATATAGTGCGGCAAAGTCATACTTAACCGTGCTTTCTGAATCACTGCATACTGAGTTAAAAGATACAAAAGTAAAAATAATCGCGGTGTGTCCTGGATTTACACATACTGAATTTCATCAACGTGGCAAGATGAAAATGACTGGGCTGCCAGAATTTATGTGGTTAAGTACAAAACAGGTCGTTGAAAAAAGTTGGCGAGATTTAAATTCAGGTAAAGCAGTTTCAGTTGCTGGTTGGCAGTACAAAACCCTTAGCTTCATTGCAAGATATGCGCCAAGATCAATTGTGCGAAAAGTAGGTATGAACGTACGCCGAAAACAACGCACCTGAACCGATTTTCACATAAATTTTTAAGTAATTGACCGTGTCTTATCAATTGGTTTTAAAGAAAAACCTAATGTAATTAAGTAGACTCCCATTACTCGTTCACTGGAAAGCAAAGAAAAATAAAGGGGATTATTTAAATGAACCGCAAAAGTAAGTTTTTAATTGCACTAGCCACAATCTCGTTGATGTCTTTTTCTTTGATTACACCAGTCCAAGCCGCCGATAAAGAGGGTGGACCTTGCACAACCAAAGGTGCTACCGCCAAAATTAAAAATCCCAAGAGTGGAAAATTCAATAATTTTATTTGCGATAACAATCCAGCTTTCAAACCAACTGAACTGACCTGGACATGGGATGGCTGTATTGAAATTCGTGATTCAATAAATGCTCAAATTGCACAAGACAGAGCCACAGATGCTGCGACCACAACAATTAACGCTCAAATCGAGAAAACTGCTAAATCTTTAAACACGATGTTGGCTTGGAACGCAACAAGTAACTACGCAAAAGGTGACATTGTTTATTTTGTTAGCAGTGGCACGAAGGCGTATTACGTAGCCAAAGTTGCTAATAAAAATATTCGCCCAGTAGGTGCCTCTGCCTCACGGGCTAGATGGAGCCTAAATACCGATCCACTTAATTCAACTGGCGCCGGAAAAGTTCCAGATCTAGATCAAATCATTGCCACCACCAAAACAAAGGTGACCGCATTACAAAGTGTTTCAGCTTCAGCAGCTTCCGCCGCAACCTTACAAACACAGGTAAATGATTTACAGGCGCAAGTCACTGAATTAAAGCGTCTAACCACCACTTCATCGGTTGCATTATTTTCGCCAAATGATTTGGTGCAATCCTTTGCCGGAAAAGACAATTTAATGTCTCAGCTCAATGTCATCATGATGCAAAAGTGCAAGCCATAAAAATATAACCGGTCTGACTTTAGACCCCTAAGCCTAAAAATGGTTTAGGGGTCTTTTTCATTTCTATTCGTTAATTTAGAATCAAAATGTGAACATCCGTAAATTAATTATTTGGTTTACCGGATTTTTACTGGTGACACATCTGGGTTTTAAAGTCGCTGGACATTCAGTAAATGTTGGCAAAGATTTGATCGGATTCAATCTAATTGCTTTAGCATGTGCCGTAATCGCAGCAACCGCTCCAAAAATAAATAGCAGAGCCGCTAATTTAATCGTAGCGTTAGCAATAATAATTTGGACCGCAGGCTCGTTTGTTTCTGCGCTGATGGCTTTTGAATTTATCAAGTTAAATTCTGCAATAACCGACTCTTGCTACATCGTGTTTTATCCTGTTCTGCTTCTTGGAGTAATAATTGCTAATTCAGCCAAATTGAAGTTTGGCGCGGTTGAATTGTTGGATTCCGCCATAATCTCATTGGGAAGCGCCAGTGTTTTTGCGGCTCTGCTTTTTAATCCACTTTTAGGATTTGATGAATCTAATAACTTTAGTTTGTTCTTACGAATTTTCTATATCTGTGCCGATATCGTACTTCTGATTTTTACTTTGTTGATTGCAATAAATTCTAAATTACAACTACGTACGATTTTGTTATCAGCAGGTTTGGTGGCATTTGTTATCTCAGATTTATATTTTTTAAAAACTCAAGTTGCCGGAAATTACGAATTTGGTCAGATTTCAGATGATGGTTGGCTGGTTGGTTTATTCCTTTTAGCAATTGGTATGAATGCAGTTGACCTTAGAGAAAAAGCTCAACCTAGAACTCTAAATATATTTACTGGAGTCGCACTTATCTCAAGTGCCACGTTATTGGGCTTGGCCGCGCTACATCCAGGGCATTTCCCAAATTTTATTTTGATACCAAGTTTTATAACGATCATCATTGCATTCATTCGCATGGGTTTGGCAATCCAAGAAGCTCGGGCGGCTAGTTCGGAAAGATTATTGGCTAGAACTGATGAATTAACCGGGTTGGCAAACCGTCGATATTTTCTTAAAACTCTGACCGAGACCGAAACTGGTTTTTTGCTGATTGTAGATTTAAATGATTTTAAATCTGTTAATGACAATTTTGGTCATGATGTGGGCGATAAAGTTCTTAAGCAGGTTGCGCAGCGGTTTAATCGAGTGATCGACTCAAATTCAATTATTGCCCGTTTGGGTGGTGATGAATTCGGCGTAATTACAACCGCCGATGAAGATTCAACTGAAGAACTGGTTCAATTTTTACTGGCTACTTTAAGTTATCCAGTAGTTATACAAACTGTGCCATTTCAAATTGGCGCAAGTATTGGTATCGCAAAATTTTGGCCCGATCAAGATTGTTCGGAAAGGTTGCGCCAGGCAGACCTCGCTATGTATCGAGCAAAAAATCGCTCTCGTAATAGTGCAATTGAAATGGCAAAAAACAATAATCAAATAAAGGTTGATGGTTCAAGCGGCAAATCCGGACAGATTTCCAGTTCAACTTGGGAGAAATTTGAAGAAAGTATGGATGAAAAATTTTTTGAAAATAGGCTTTAGTTTGTTAGCCTTAAGTCAAAACTTTTACCGACTTTTAAAGTCCTTATTAGAGAGCGGGTATCCTAATTGGCAGCAAAGCACAAAAATCGAATTTTGGTTCTCGGAGCAGGTTCGGTTTCACAATGTGTTTTGCCACTCTTAATCGAACATCTAGTCGATGCTAATCAGATAACCATTATTGATCAGCGAGACAATCGCGATCGCGTTAAATCTGCAATTTCAGCTGGCGCTACATATATTCAAGATCAGTTAACCAAAGAAAATATGGATGCGATGCTTTCGAAGCATTTAAAGCCTGGTGATTTCTTGCTTGACTTAGCTTGGAATATTGATGCGAATGCAATCATCGGTTGGGCACATGATCATGGCGTCTTGTACTTAAATACCTCAGTTGAGGAATGGAATCCTTACGAAGCCGGATCTACTCGTCATCCAATCGAACGTACGTTGTATTACCGTCATATGCGACTTCGTGAAATGAAGAATAAATGGAAAGAAACCGGGCCAACTGCAATCGTCGAACATGGTGCAAATCCAGGTTATGTATCTCATTTAACCAAACGTGCATTAGTCGATATTGCAAATAAGGCTCTGAAAGATGGCAAAGCTGCCGCCGGAGTTGAAAGTGCATTGCAATCTGAGGATTACCCAACTCTTGCGCAGAAATTAAATGTAAAAGTAATTCATATTTCAGAGCGTGATACTCAAGTTTCTGACAAACCAAAATTGTTAAATGAATTCGTAAACACCTGGTCGGTAGAAGGTTTTTATGAAGAGGGAATTGCTCCAGCAGAACTTGGTTGGGGAACTCATGAAAAACTTTTACCGCCGGCAGCCTTTGAACATAAAGTTGGACCAAAGAATCAAATCTGTATTGCCCAACCAGGCGCCAAAACTTGGGTCAGATCGTGGGTGCCAAATATGGAAATCACCGGAATGGTGATTCGCCATGGCGAAGCATTCACAATCTCAGATCATTTAACGGTTTGGAATGGTGACAAGGCGGTTTACCGCCCAACAGTTCATTATGCATACTGCCCCACCGATGCGGCAATTGCTTCCATGCGCGAACTTGAAGGACGTCAGTGGGACTTAACGACTAATCAAAGAATTATGAATGAAGAAATTATCGATGGTGATGATCGCTTGGGTGTTTTGCTGATGGGTCACCCATATAAATCTTGGTGGGCAGGTTCGCTACTCAATATTCACGACTCTAGAAAATTAATTCCCGGTCAATCCGCAACCACCGTACAAGTTGCTAGCGCGGTCTATGCCGCAGTTGCATGGGCATTAGATAATCCAAATCGTGGATTACTTGTGCCAGATGAAATGCCTTGGCAAGAAGTTTTGAAATTAGCGGAAAAATATTGGGGTGGAATTCACTCAACACCTGCTGATTGGGATCCACTTTCAACTCGAAATGATTTGTTCAAAGGATGGAATGGCCGAGTTTATGATGAAACCGATCCTTGGCAATTCACAAACTTTTTAACTTAAAAATAAATAGTCGCGGTTATTTTTTTGGCATCTCTGGTTTGCGCATTTTAATTTCTTCTAACCTTGCCAGAGATTCGATTCGCTCTTTTGCATGATCGACAATTTGATTCGGGTAGCCATTTGAATATCCATCTATCACCAACCAAGGTTCATGGATCTCGATTCCTTGCAGGTGGGCAAGTTCTGGCACATACTTTCTAACGTAATCACCATTCTCATCAAATTTCTTACCTTGCTCAATTGGATTAAATACCCGGTAATAAGGCGATGCATCCGTGCCACAGCCGGCGGTCCATTGCCAACCATGACTATTAGACGCCATATCGAAATCAATTAGGTGCTCCATAAAATGCTTCGCGCCATGTTGCCATTCAATGTGTAGATCTTTTACTAGAAAAGAGGCCACCACCATGCGAGTTCGGTTGTGCATCCAACCTTCAATCAATAATTGACGCATTGCCGCATCCACAAATGGAAAGCCGGTTTTGCCCTCGCACCAAGCTTTAAATTTTTCGCCTGGCTCGTCATATTTCATTTTGGAAAATTGACCTGCGTAGTAATCCCAATCAGTGTGCGGATTATGGAATAACACATCGGCATAAAACTCACGCCAGGCGATCTCTTTTCGATACACCTCATGTGCCTTAGTTTGATTTAGTTGCAGAAGTAAAGTGCGTGGATGTACCTCTCCCCATTTAAGGTGAGCGCTCATTTTGCTAGTGCCGTCAATGCCGGCAAGATTTCGCGCTACGTCATATTGTGAAAGTGCGGCTGCACTAAATTGTTCGAATCTGGCATGCGCCGCTATTTCGCCCGCTTTAAAAACTTGTGAACCTGCCGGCGCTTTCCAATCTGGAAAATTTCGATCAATTGGTTCGGCTAACTTTAGATTTGCTGGTTTTAAATATGGTTTCGGAATTTGAAAGGTAGACCAACCTTTATAAAACGGGGTATACACCCGATAAGGAGTTCCATCGGTTGGTTTACGAACACTTCCAGGTGCCACTGCATATGGAGTTCCGGTCTTAGTAAGTTTTATCCCGGCTGCAATTATTTTTGCATCACGTTTTGCTCCGTACGGTTCAAACTCTTCAGTGATATGAATGCTATCTGCCTGATAATGTTCTTGATATTTTTTTAAAACTTGATCTGGTTGCCCTATTGCGACATTCAATTTATTTGCTAGCGAATCATCTAGCGCTCGAAGGGAATTGGCCAGATAACTCAACCGCTTTGAGCCGGCACTTTTAATTAATTTCTCATCTAATATAAAAAGTGGAACAACCTCACCTAATTCCGCCGCTTTACAAAGAGCGGGATGATCATTGATTCGTAAATCACGTCGAAACCACATGATGGCTCGCTTCGTCATGGTTGTATCGTGCCACTATGAAGCCGAGAGAGCGATTTCAGGTTCGCGGCGCTCCTGGATTAGTTACCGCCAGATATTTTGCCGATGAATTCGGACAACGTCGGGTTGATTATTGGGCGCCTGATAAAAATGCAACTCATCTTTTGGTAGCTCATGATGGCCAAAATGTTTTTGATCGAAAAACTGCTACCCGCGGACGTACATGGCGAATGGCACAAACTGCTACCAAGATATTTACAAAAGCTGGCTTACCGCTTCCAATAATTATCGCGGTATTTAATTACTCAGATACTCCTGATAAAAATGGCCGCGGCAGAGATTTAACTCCACAACAAATCTTTGAAAATGGCGTAATGCCAGTTCTGAGCGAGATTGAACCAAGTAGAAGAATTGAAAATTCTCAACTTCGCGCCGATAAATATCACCGAGAAATCGTGGAAAATTACATTCCAACTATCTTGGCAGAGGCAAATTTGTCACCAACTAAAAAAGCAATGATTGGTGCAAGCATGGGCGGTTTAGCCACTTTATATGGATTGAGTTTGTATCCAAATTATTATCAAACCGCGCTAGCCCTTTCTTGTCATTGGACAATCGGCGCTGAACCCTTGGTTAAAGCGCAAATAGATATGTTGCCAAAGCCTGGCAAACATAAAATTTGGATGAGTCGCGGTACGAAATCATTGGATAAGAAATATCCGCCATTTCAGAATTTGGCTGACGAGCTGATGTTGGTAAATGGATGGCAATTTGGTGAAACTTTTCAATCAAAGGTTTATAGAAGATCTAGCCACAATGAAAGTTCCTGGGCTTCGTACTTAGATGAGGTGTTTAGGTTTTGGTTAGGGGTTTAGGTTTGCAAGAGATTTTGACTCTGAAGTGACAATAGATTTGTCATATAAAGTCGCAACTACTCTAAATAATGGATTAGATTTCAAATCTACTTGGGTTAGAAATGGGAAGACCCGGTAGCGATTATTGATTGTCGTATCAGCAGAAAAGGCTGCACCACGATCGATACCAACGGATCGCCAATTTCCACCTGACTTATCATCTTTGATCTGAAAATCCACCGTTGCAAAATCAACATTTTCTAGTTTTGCACTTAGTACGAACTGATCTCTTCGATCAATATTTATTTTAGGCTCATCTAATAAAATCTTTACTTTTTTGGAAACACTAAGGTCTTGACTGGTATCAGGCTTCATTTCAAAAACACCCCATCCAAATGAAGGTAAATCAATTGAAATTGAGTTTAGATTTTGTACCAAAGTTGAATTACCAAGTCGGGATTGCCAAGCTGCGTTTACAAAATCGATATCAAACTTGACACTTTTTGCCGTTGAATTAGCGTTAAAAGCAACAATAAACCTTGAATTATTTACCAGGTCATATCTACCAAATGCCAGTACCCCATCTTTTGCATAATAGGTGCGTTGCGAGCCACGATAAAGTGCTGGTGATTTAACTCTTAGCTGATTCAAAGATTTGATAGTTTCAATCAACGGATTATTTGTATCAAATGAGGAAGCAGATCCGATTGGTTCACTACCGATTCGGTGCTGCGTCTGCCATTTCTTTACCTGAGTTGGAAATAAATCTTGTCTAGCTTCTTTATCGTCACCGCCAGTTAATCCATATTCATCGCCATAATAAACACTTGGAATCCCTCGCAAAGTCAATAACATCGCATGCGCTAATTGATCCTTCTTTAAATCATCAGCTCCAACTGAATTTGGCGCGATAAATGCGCCGATTCGACCCATATCATGATTTCCTAAAAAAGTTCCGAGATTATCGGCATTGCTATTTGCTGAAATATAAAGATCATCATCATTAAACAACTCACCAAACTGTTCAGCTTTGCGTTGGTTGATGAAGTTGATAGTTCTGGATTGAAATGCAAAATCTAAAACTTCGCTGTAATCAGCCTGTCTTACCCAATATGCAGTTGCCATAGGTTCTGCGTCATAAACCTCACCCCACATTGGGAAATAATTCTTGCCTTGCGATTTGGCTACCGCACGCATTGCCGGTAAGAACTGTCGCCAAAAACCTTCGTTTACGTGTCGGGCGGTATCGATTCGAAATCCATCAACACCGGTATTAATAATCCAATCGGAGAAAACTTTAATAAACCCGTTGGTAACGATTGGCGATTCAGTCATCAAGTCATCTAATCCAAAGAAATCACCCAATTGAATCGATTCGCCTTGAAAAGTTGAATCACCTCTATTGTGATAATTACGCGGATCATTCAACCAAGAAGGTGACTTAACATCTTTTAAGTTTTTAGAAACTATAGGTGTCTTTGGAAAAGATTTACTCAGGCTCCACTGTGAAAGCGGTGGAAATGTTTCAGTATTTGCAACTTTATTCAAATCAATTCGTTTTCCGGATGCGGTTTTATATGGTTTAGTCGCTAACGGAACATAAGAAGTATCTTTCACTTCAATCACATTTGCAGTGTGATTGACGACTATATCTAAAATAACTTTCAGAGAATTTTGATGAGCTAAGCTGACAAACTCTTTGAACTCTTGCATCGTGCCAAGGTGCGGATCAATCTCATCAAATCCAACTCCCCAATAGCCGTGATATGCCGAACTTTTTCCATCCTTCGAAAGTGGCAATTGTCTAACCACCGGCGTTATCCAAATTGCGGTAAACCCAAGGTTTTTTATGTATGGAATCTTTTGCATCAATCCGGCGATATCGCCACCGTGGTAAAAACCAACATCGGTGGGGTCGTATCCACTTTTAGATCGATCTGGTGCAAATCCACCTAAATCATTGTTGGTGTTGCCATTAAAAAAGCGATCGGTCATCACAAAATAAATAATGTCGCCGGTATTTTCTGGCGCACCGCTAACTGGTTGGTTTGCACTAATCATCAAAATTCCAACGAGAGCTGCGAATAAAAATCGCTTCATCCTTTAACTGAACCAGCAGTCAATCCACTGATTATGTACTTTTGTAGCGACAGGAAGATGATCACAATTGGAATTGAAGCGATTAAAGATCCGGCCGCAAATGGTCCCCAATTTTGTGAATACTGGCCACCGATGAATCCCTGCAAACCAACGGCAATAGTTCGACTATTCATATCAACTAAAAATAATCTTGCCAAAATGAATTCATTAAATGTTCCAATGAAACTTAGCAGTGCCACCACTGCTAAAACTGGTGCGGCCAGCGGAATGAATATTTGCCAATAAGTTTGCATCTCTGAAGCGCCATCAACTTTGGCAGCCTCATCCAGTTCGACTGGAATTGAATCTACAAATCCTTTTAATAACCAGATATTCACACCCATCGCGCCACCTAGATAGACAAGTAGTAATCCCGGTTGAGTACCAAGTCCAAACTTTGGCGCGAAGGTATAAACCCTTTCCATAATTACATAAACCGCAGAAAGCGCCAGAATCGCTGGGAACATCTGAACTAGCAGCAATAGTTGTAATCCCATTTTCTTTCCTTTAAACCGCAATCGACTGAACGCGAATGCAGAAGATGCACCAATAATTACCGAAAGAATGGCAACTAATCCAGAAATAACCAGAGTATTTTTCATCCAAACTAAGTAAGGAATAGTTGGACTAGTAAATAGCACTTTAAAGTTTTTTATCGAAAGTTCACTTGGGATAAAAGATGTAACTTCCAAACTGCCACTGGAACTAAATGCTGAAAGAATTACCAAATAAAGTGGAAAGATTGCAAAAAAAGTAACTAGTAATCCAATTACATGGCGCCACAGCGTAGTTCGAAGCCAATTTCTCATTTGAAACTATCCAATACCTTTGATCGGCGTATTCCATAAAGTGAAATACTGGCCACAATTAGGAAAATAATTACAGAAATTGCACTGGCTAAACCGAGATTTTGAATATTAGTTCCAAATGCAATCTTGTATGTGTAGCTGATTAAAATATCGGTCGCACCGGCGATTTCCCCATCTAATAAATTCGTAGGTCCACCACCTGTTAGAAGATAAATCAGATTGAAGTTATTAAAGTTAAATGCAAACGAAGCGACCAACAATGGCGAAACGATTTGCAACAAAAGTGGCAAAGTAACTCGCGAAAAGATTTGTCGTGGTTTTGCGCCATCTATTGCTGCGGCTTCAGCTAATTCACTTGGAATCGCTTGCAAGGCACCACTTGTGACTAAATAAAAATATGGAAAACCCAACCACAGATTTACAACAATTACTGCAGCCCTAGCAAAAGTTGCATTTTGAAACCAAGCAATATTTGTGCCAAAGAGATTGTTGATAGCACCAAATTCAGTGTCAAACATTCCACCCCAAATCAAAATCGACATGATGCTTGGCATTGCATAAGGCAATATGAAGATCGAGCGATAAAACCTGCGGCCAAAGAATGGTTTATTTAGAGTTAAAGCAACCAATAAGCCAAGCGCAAACTGAGTTAATACCGTTAAAAATGCAAATGTAAATGTCCAAACAAAAACTTTGAATAATGGTTTTCGTATAGTTGGATCGGTAACCAAATTTTTATAGTGATCAAACCAAATTGGAGATCGCCAGCCAGGTTGTAATATTTCAGAGGGGTTGTCAATATTGGCGTAATTGCCCCGACCATTATCTTTATATGTGGCACCAGTTAACTTATTCTTAAAAGTATCACTTGCGGAATCGTAAAAAAGTGATTGCTGATTGATCAAACCTGCGCTTAAACCCTCTAATTTAATGAAGAAATCACCTTGATATTTAAATCTAGTCGAGGCTATTTCCTTATCTAACTTTGATCTATCAGCACCATTTAAAACTGTGAAATTTGGCGCAGATTGCGCCACGCCATTCTCATCTAAAGTTAATTCGCTCGGTGCTAAATCAGTAATTTCATCTTTGGTAGAAAGAAAATACCGCTTAATTTGTGAGTTAGAAGCCAAAATTGCAAGTTTTCCTATTGAAGTTTTGCCTAAGACCACATCAAAACTCGGAGCGTTTTCATCGGAAATCACCCCTAACTCCAATAGCCGTTCGATTGATTGCGGTTTAGAGATGTAATTACCGGTTTGATATTGGAAAGTTGACATTGAAATTGTGTAAATAACCGGACCTAAGACGAATGCAAATAAAAACAGCATTCCAGGTAGGAAAAATTTAAGTGGAATTGAAACTCTGGTTAGGTAAGTGATGATGATGGCAGCGGTGGCAATAAATAGAAAAAGAGCGATTTGAGTTTCACCCTGAGCTAATGCCGATTGTGCGAAAAATATTAGAATCGTTGATGCAATTGCGGTAAGAATTACTTTAGCAAAATATGAAAATCGCTTGGTAATTAACACCTTGTAATCCTATTGGTTAAATTGTCTTTTACGAAAGAAAATAAATTGAGATAAATAATGTCTATTTTTTGTAATTAGGTTAAAAGAGAATAAATAAAGAAAAACTGGTGAGCAGATATTCTGCCCACCAGTAATTCTTGTAATTACTTATTGATTACAGATCTGCGACTCCGGCTTTGATGTTCTTAGTTAAGAAGTCGTTGAGTTTTCCAGCCTCAGTTGCAACATCTTTTCCGTCAGTTAGTACTGCGGTCCAGAATGCTGGCAACAAATCCCAGTAACTCTTTGATCCGGTGGTGCCATTCAAAATTGCACCAATCTGTGGAATGCCAGCTGCTGCGCTAGCTTTTCCAAAGTTAACTTGTGCAGTCAAAAGATCGCCTTTTGCCGCTGCCTTGTTGGCAGGAGGGCGAAGTTCGTTCTTTTGGTAAGCAACTGCGCCAGCTGCAGAACCGAAGAAATCGGTTAATACCGCTTTTGCGCCAGCCTCATTGCCGCGTTTTGCAGCATATGAAGTCAGCAGTGCGCCGCTTACTGAACCAAACATCTTTCCATTTGATCCGGCTTTAACTCCAGGAACTGGCATCAAGTTTAGGTAGAAACCTGCATCTTGATAATCGGTCCACTCCCAGTTACCAACAACTGCAAATGGCACTTTGCCATCTAGGAAGTTTTTCTTGCAACCAGTGTCAGAGGCTGGGAAGAAACCATTTCCTTTGCCGGTCGCTGGATCGATTAACAATGCTTTGACGTTCTTTACAAAATCAGCGCTAACTGGTTTTGCATTTGCATCAACAGCACCGTTTTTCATCACATAAGCATTTCCACCGAGAGCTGAAAATACTGAGTGCGCACCCCATGACATACCGCCACCGGCAATGCACAAACCAGCAACTAAACCTTTTGAGTCTTTATTTGCTTTGTAATAGTTGACCATTTCCCCAAAAGTTTTTGGAGCTTTCGAAACCAAGTTCTCGTTGTAAATCATTGCCACGTTATTTATATCTAGTGGAATGCCATACAACTTTCCTTTATATGAAAGGTCAAAGAAGTTATTTGCTGTGTAATTTGCTTTTTGAGCAGCGGTAAGTGTCAGCGGAGCAAGTTTTCCGTTCTTAGCACCAGTTGCTACCCAGTCATTGGCACCGACGATGATGTCAGGTCCAGTTAAATCAGTTGCGGCATCAACAGCGGTTTTCAAAGCATCAAAACTTGAGAAAGTTCTGATTTTGATTGTGTAACCGGAAACCCAATCTGATTTTGCAGCCAAAGTCTTTACTAAGTTTGGTCCGCGTGTTTCATCAGCCCAAACCAGGATTTCTTTATCTGCAGCTTTTGCTGGAACTGCAAGTGCTGATGCACCAAGTGCCAAAACAACTGCGGCAACAAATCCTTTTTTGAATTTATTTTTCTGCATTTATTTCCTTCCATGGAAGTGCTACTAATTGGTAGCCCTAGCCCTATTTAACTAGAAAGACTTAGGGATACCAAGCCGAAAACTGCGGCGCCATCTGCACCAATATAAAGATTTGATAAAGGGTCTAGATAGATTGCTGCGGATTTTTCCCGAGTCAGTTGTGAATAGATGCGACCGAGTCATCCCAGCCTTCAACCTGATTTGGTTTACGTGGACCAGGACCTACATACCTTGCGGCTGGGCGAATCAATCTGCCAGTTCGTTTTTGTTCCAAAATGTGTGCAGACCATCCAGCGGTTCTTGCTGATGTAAACATTGCAGTAAACATATTGGATGGAACTTGCGCAAAATCTAAAACAATCGCTGCCCAGAACTCCACATTAGTTTCTAAAACTCTTTCAGGATGACGTTCTTTTAATTCCGCCAGTGCTGCTTGTTCAAGCGCCAGTGCCACTTCATATCTTGGCGCACCAAGTTCCCGCGCAGTTCTTCTTAAAGTACGTGCTCGTGGATCTTCGGCGCGATAAACCCGATGGCCAAATCCCATCAAGCGTTCACCTTTATCCATTAAATCTTTTACATATTTACGAGCATCGCCAATTCGCTCGACCGCCTCAATCATTGATAAAACTCTGGCCGGTGCACCACCATGCAATGGACCTGACATCGCACCTATTGCTCCAGACATTGCCGCAGCAACATCTGCACCAGTTGATGCAATTACCCGAGCGGTAAATGTTGATGCATTCATTCCATGTTCTGCTGCCGAAACAAAATATGCATCAATTGCTCTAACGTGAACTGGATCAGGTTCACCACGCCAGCGAATCATCATTCGCTCAACAACTGTGTGCGCTTTATTTACCTCAGATTCTGGTACGACTGATTTTTCACCACGGGCAGATTGCGCAACATAAGAAAGCGCCATCACAGATGTTCGCGCTAAATTATTTCTAGCTTCTTCATCGCTTATATCCAGTAATGGTTTAAATCCCCAAGCCGGCGCAAGCATTGCCAGTGCTGCTTGCACATCGACTCTTACGTCGCCGGTGTGCACTGGAAGTGGAAATGGTTCAGCATTTGGCAATCCAGGATTGAATTGATTGTCGACTAGCAATCCCCAAACATTTCCAAAAGTTACTCGACCAACTAAATCTTCAATATCTACCCCGCGATATCTAAGAGCACTACCTTCTTTGTCTGGTTCAGCAATTTGAGATTCAAAGGCAATCACACCTTCTAATCCTGGTTTGAAATCATCTGCCAAGAGAACCTCGTTTCAACAAGTATGTGATGAATAGATTAAAACTATAGGTCGTATTTTGCTCGGAACTTGGCAATTGGCAAAATGCACCATTGGGTTTTCTGGTTCGAAAAACTCTAAATGCAGAGAGTTCGAAAGTGAGGTTGGATACAGGGATGACGAAGGAATCGGATTCAAAACCAAATACGCCAACCCGAGATCAAATCCGAGCGTTACGCAAACAGTATGGCGAAGTCGGTCTTCCAGATGAGCAAGTCAGAGCAAATCCATTTGAAATTTTTTCAGTTTGGTTTACCGATGCGGTGGCAAATGAGTACATCGTTGAAGCAAATGCGATGGTGCTCTCAACTGTGAATTCGATTTCCGAAAATGAAATTTTTCCAACTAGCCGTACAGTTTTGATGAAAGATTTCTCAGAACAAGGATTTACCTTCTTTACAAATTATCAATCAAACAAAGCTAATCAAATTGCGCAAAATAATCGGGTTTCACTTTTGTTTCCTTGGTATGCAATGGAGCGACAAGTGATAATCAACGGCACAGTCACAAAAATTTCCGAAGCTGAAAGTTCAGATTACTTTGCAACCCGGCCATGGGGTAGTCAAATAGGTGCTTGGGCAAGTAGACAATCAACTCCACTTAATAATCGAAATGATTTAGAAAGTAATTGGAATAAGTTCGCGCAAAAATGGCCAGAAGGTTCACAGGTACCAAAGCCAGCAGATTGGGGTGGTTTCTTAGTTGCGCCAACCTCAATTGAATTTTGGCAAGGTCGATACTCCAGATTGCATGATCGAATCAAATACGAGCGTGACTTAAGTAGTTCAAGTAATAAAACAAATGTATGGCATCACCAGCGACTCAACCCTTAATTTGAATAGAATTTACAAATGAGTGAGATAAAAATTCCGGCGGAATTAAAGCCAAAAGATGGTCGGTTTGGTTGCGGTCCATCAAAGATTCAAGGTGGCGCATTAGCTAAGTTGGCATCGCATCCGGCGATGGGTACCTCTCACCGACAAAAACCAGTTAAAGATGTGGTCGCAAATGTTCGCACTGGGTTGAAATCACTCTTCTCATTACCAGATGGCTATGAAGTCATACTAGGAAATGGTGGTTCTACTGCATTCTGGGATATTGCAACTTTTGGATTGATTGC